>CAJXQP010000108.1 GCA_913058275.1 uncultured Gammaproteobacteria bacterium
TACGAGATCAGCCTCGGTCTCGTGGGCTCGGAGATGTGTATAAGAGACAGTACAAGGCATAGACCGAATTCGTTTTACCACATCCCACCCGATCGAATTCTCTAGCTCCTTGATCGAAGTCTACGGGCAGATTCCCGAACTGGCAGATCATCTACACCTCCCCGTACAGAGTGGCTCAGATCGAATCCTAGCCGCCATGAAACGCGGACACACAGCACTGGAATATAAGTCAATCATCAGGAAGATTCGCGCTATCCGGCCGAACATCAGCCTCTCTTCCGATTTCATTGTGGGTTTTCCTGGCGAGACAAACGCCGATTTCGAAGACACGATGAAACTTATAATCGAAATAGGCTTCGATACTTCGTTCAGTTTTATCTATAGCGCTAGGCCGGGAACGCCGGCAGCGGATCTAGTCGACTTGGTGCCTGCACAGGAAAAGAAACACCGTCTAGCAACCCTGCAATCCCAGATCGTTCAGCAGGCGAGTGCGATCAGTGCCGCGATGGTAGGCAGCGAGCAACGAATCTTGGTTACCGGTCACTCTAAAAAGCACACTGGTGACCTACAGGGGCGGACCGAAAATAACAGAGTAGTAAACTTCAAGTGTGACGATGCTTCACTCATTGGCAACTTTACAAACTGCACAATTACCGATGCACTGCCAAACTCCCTGCTCGGCACCATTTAGCTTCTTGTGATAGCGCAATTGCTTGCTATACTGAATTCATCACTCTTATTCTTTTGAGGTAAGCTTCAACTGCATGACAACTCACACCCTCAGTTTGACTCTGCTACCAGACAACGCCCAGCGACTCTCCAACCTATGCGGGCGCCTGAATGAGCACATACACCAGATAGAAAGCCATCTTTCGCTTAGCATCCAGCAGCGTGGCAATATTTTTCAAATATCCGGCAATGAATTGGCCACCGCTGATGCCGGATATATACTTGAGACTCTCTATCAGACAACGTCGCAAGGCAATTTACTGAGCCCAAATTTAGTGCATCTGGCTCTCCAAGAAACACTACCCTCTGCGCCCAGCGAAAACGGTAGTGAGTTCGAGCAGTTGCTAATCAAAACACCAAAATCTTCGGTAAAACCGCGCGGCAAACACCAGTGCGACTACGTGCGCGGCATCCATCAGCATGACATCAATTTTGGCATCGGCCCGGCAGGTACTGGAAAGACATACCTCGCTGTCGCCTGCGCTGTCGAAGCGCTACTTAAAGAAGAAGTAAGTCGCATACTCTTGGTTCGCCCTGCCGTGGAAGCCGGCGAGAAATTAGGTTTCCTACCTGGAGACCTAGCACAGAAGATCGATCCGTATCTGCGCCCCCTCTACGATGCGCTGTACGAAATGCTTGGGTTCGAGAAGGTCTCGAGGCTCATCGAGAAGAATGTAATTGAGGTCGCTCCGCTGGCCTATATGCGCGGAAGAACACTGAATAATTCATTCATCATTTTAGATGAGAGCCAAAACACGACCTGCTCACAGATGAAGATGTTTCTAACCCGAATCGGGTTTGGCTCCACCGCAGTAATAACCGGCGACGTTACACAAATAGATCTACCCAAGGGAGAGCGTTCCGGATTGATGCATGTGAGCAAAGTGCTCGAAGGCATCAACGAGATTGGTTTCACCTTTTTCGAGGCAACGGATGTGGTACGCCACCGTCTCGTACAAAGAATTGTCGAAGCTTACGATGAGTTCGATCGAAGTTCTGTATCCTCATTGAACAGCAAAGATTCCCAGCAGGCCAATGAACGCGACAGTTAATATTAGTAATAGCTGTGCAGATAAATGGGTGCCTTCCCAAAAGCAGTGCGAAGACTGGCTCAACTGCGGCTTGCAAGTCGTCCAGCAGAGCAAGCCTTGCATCATTAGCCTGAGTTTCGTTGATGCCCCGAGCTCACAATCTCTAAATAGCGATTATCGAGGCAAGGACAGGCCAACCAATGTCCTGTCCTTCCCAGCCGAATTCCCAAGTGAACTGGCAGAGCAAGTAGGGTCCTATCCCTTAGGGGATATAGTGATCTGTGCTGCTGTCGTTGAGGCCGAAGCCCTTGCTCAGGGCAAGGAGTTAACCGCGCACTGGGCACACCTCACAATACATGGCCTTTTCCACCTCTTGGGGTATCTGCACGATCAACAATACAATGCTGCAGAGATGGAAAAACTGGAAATTAATACACTGGAAAGACTTGGAATCCCCAACCCTTATTTGTTAGTGTGATTATGTAGAACCAATCAAGTCTTCGACTAATCCAGTGGATATCGTAGACTCGCTCAACGCAGAAAGAGAACACAGAGAATGACTGACGACGATTCAAGCATCGATCCAAGACCTAAGTCCTGGATCGATAAAATAGCACAAGTGTTTTCCGACGAGCCGACGGACACTAAAAGCCTTCTCGAACTCGTTCGAAACGCAGAACAAGATCAGGTCCTTGATGCTGACGCGCTCAGCATCATAGAGGGTGCACTGCAAGTCTCTAGCATGCAGGTGCGTGACATTATGATCCCCAGATCTCAGGTAGTCACCGTTCCCGCTGATCTCGCCGCTGCGGAGATCATCGAACTGATCATCAAGGCATCGCATTCCCGATTTCCGGTTATAGGCGACAACGTAGACAGTGTTTTAGGCATTCTCCTCGCCAAAGACCTGTTGCCACTCGCACTCAATAAAGCTACTGAGAAATTTCGAATCAAAGATGTCATTCGGCCCGCTACCTTCGTTCCCGAGAGCAAACGCCTAAATGTACTGTTAAGAGAGTTTCGCGAGACGCGCCAACACATGGCAATTGTCATCGATGAGTACGGTAGTGTCTGCGGCGCAGTCACCATCGAGGACGTTCTAGAGCAGATCGTAGGCGAAATTGAAGACGAATACGATGTAGACGATGACAGCTATATCAAGAAATTCGACGAAGAGAATTACATCGTCAAGGCATTAACTCCAGTCGATGAATTCAATGAGTACTTTGCCACCGAATTTAGTGACCAAGAATTCATCACTGTGGGCGGGCTAGTACTGCAACAATTTGGGCATATCCCCGAGCGCGGCGAAACGATTACTATCGGCAAATTCTTGGTAACTGTTCTGAATGCCGACAGTCGACAGATAAAATTGATCAAGGTCAAATCTACTAAAGCGCGCGAGCAGGAATAGGCATTCCCGACAAGTTTTTTACACCCGCCTCTACCTGTTGAGAGCGGTCTGCGGTATGCTTACAGACCTCGCAACGCGCTAAATAAATTCAGTTAATTCACATAGTTAGAGATCAAATGAGCAGCATCGACCCGCAGTATCCTCCCCAGGCAGTTGAAGCCGAGGCGCAAATCTATTGGCAAGAACACGAAAGCTTTAAAGTCAATGAAGACACGTCCCGAGAAAAGTTTTATTGCCTGTCTATGTTTCCCTATCCAAGCGGACATCTGCACATGGGCCATGTGCGAAATTATTCCATCGGCGATGCGATCTCACGCTACCAACGGATGCTAGGCAAGAATGTATTACAGCCAATGGGTTGGGATGCCTTCGGACTCCCTGCCGAGAACGCTGCTATTCAAAATGAAGTGCCACCTGCAAAGTGGACTTACAGCAACATCGACTACATGCGTGAGCAGCTGCAGCGGCTGGGCTATGCTTACGACTGGAGTCGAGAGATTGCTACCTGCCACCCTGACTATTACCGTTGGGAACAATGGTTCTTCACACGTCTTTTCAAGAAAGGGCTGGTTTACAAGAAATCATCTGAAGTAAATTGGGATCCGGTGGATAAGACTGTGCTTGCTAATGAGCAGGTAGTAGACGGACGCGGCTGGCGTTCAGGCGCTGTTGTCGAGCGTCGCGAAATTCCACAATGGTTCATCAAGATCACCGACTTCGCTCAGGAGCTTTTGGATGATCTAGACGACTTGGATGGCTGGCCAGAGAAAGTCCGCACCATGCAGGCAAATTGGATCGGCCGCTCAGAAGGTGTCGAGCTGGATTTTACCGTTGCAAACGAAAACGACGAATCGCTGAAGAAGCTTAGTGTCTACACCACGAGGCCAGACACCCTCATGGGTGTTACCTACGTGGCGCTCGCGGTGCAGCATCCGCTTGCGAGCAAAGTCGCTGAATCAAATTCATACGTTGCCCAATACATCGAACAGCAGGGCAATATCAAGGTAGCCGAAGCAGAGATGGCGACCATGGAGAAGACCGGAATAGATACCGGCCTAAAGGCTATTCACCCGATTAGCGGCGAAGAACTGCCGATTTTTCTAGCCAATTTCGTGCTTATGAGCTATGGATCTGGTGCTGTAATGGCGGTGCCCGCACACGATCAGCGCGATTGGGAGTTCGCGAAAAAATATCAACTTCCTATTCAGCAAGTGATCCAGCCGAGCAGCAGCGAACAAAACTGTGATTTGGAAGCCGAAGCCTTCACTCAGAAAGGAACACTTATAAATTCAGGAGATTTTGACGGCCTAGATTTCGAGGCAGCGTTCGCAGCCATAGAGAGCCACTTAAGTGAACGCAAGCTAGGGCACAAAAAGGTCAACTTCCGCCTACGTGACTGGGGTGTATCCCGCCAGCGCTATTGGGGCGCCCCTATTCCCATAATCAACTGCGAGAATTGCGGCTCTGTCGCGGTACCCGATGAAGACCTGCCAGTCATTCTACCTACAGATGTAGAGATAGACGCGAGCGGCTCGCCTTTAGGCAAGCTAAAAGACTTCGTAGATGTTGATTGTCCTCAGTGCAAGTCCAAAGCAAAGCGAGAGACTGACACCTTCGATACGTTCATGGAGTCCTCTTGGTATTACGCGCGCTTCGCCAGCCGCGATCAAGATAAGAGCATGTTAGATGAGCGCGCAGACTACTGGCTTCCGGTAGATCAATACATCGGTGGCATCGAGCACGCCATCTTGCATCTGTTATACGCGCGTTTCTTTCATAAGCTTATGCGTAACGAGGGGCTAGTTACTTCCGATGAACCAATTAGGCATCTACTAACGCAGGGCATGGTGCTCAAAGACGGCAGCAAGATGTCGAAGTCAAAAGGCAACACAGTTGACCCACTGCCACTGATTGAGAAATACGGAGCGGATACTGTACGCATGTTTACCATGTTTGCATCGCCTCCCGATCAGTCACTCGAATGGTCAGATAGCGGCGTAGAAGGCAGTTTTCGCTTTCTGAAGAGACTTTGGAAAATCGTTGCGAATCACGAGCCAATACCATTGGAAGATTTTTCCAGTCTTAAGCTCAACGAAGAACAGATCAAACTTCGGCTAAAAACCCATCAGACCTTACAGAAAGTAACTGACGACTACGGCAGACGGCACACTTTCAACACTGCCATCGCCGCTACTATGGAATTATTAAACACGGTAACCCGCTTTACTGATTCCCACGATGGCGAGAATGATAAAAAGGTCATACAAGAATCTCTAGAGACTGCAATCCTGATGCTGGCTCCCATCGTGCCGCATTTCTGCCATGCGCTGTGGCAGCATCTGGGGCATGAAGGCACTGTAATGAATGCCACCTGGCCAATCGTTGACGAATCAGCATTAACTGAAAGCTCAATCACTGTTGTGCTGCAGGTAAATGGAAAATTGCGCGACAAGCTGGAAGTAGCGAAAGATATTAGCAAGGAAGAGCTAGAGAAATTGGCGCTAGACAATGAAGCTGTCAAACGTTTTATCGCTGATGGAACTATCAGAAAAGTCATCGTTGTTCCCGGCCGCCTGGTCAATATCGTCGCTAACTAAATGCTGGAAAACTCATGACCCAAGGCGTTGCCCTCAGAACACTTGTCGTTTCGACTCTATTGCTCGTTCTCAGCAGTTGCGGATTTAGCCTGCGTGGTAGCGATGTGCTTTCTACCAATTTTACTGAACTGCAATTTTATAGCGAGCAACCCAATAGCGATTTAGCTAGGCTATTGCGGCGCAGCCTTGGTAGTGCGCAGGTGAATGTCTCTCTCGTAAATCTAGGTGAGGAAGATTCAAATGTAGTTCTGCTAGGAATTGCGAATGAATCGCTCGTCTCCAGGCCGGTAACTATAAATCCCCGGGCACGAGCTGCACAGACAGAGTTACGTCTATCAGTAGACATGACGCTACTATTAGGTGAGCAGACTCTGTTAGAGCCTGAAACGCTATTTGTAGAGAGAACCTACTTTCAAGATGTCGAGAACATCAGCGGCAATCAAGAAGAGGCGGAGATCATCTCTGCAGAGATGCGCCGTGAACTGATCAACCAGATGATGCGGCGCTTAGCAGCCGTCAACCCAAATTAGAATACTTGGTTGCTATGAAAATAAAGCCAGAACAACTTTCTCGAACTCTTAGCAGCCAAAATCTCCCTCTGTACTGGTTAAGCGGCGATGAACCTCTGCTGATGATCGAGGCTGCAGACTTGATTCGAAGTCAGTATAGGGAGAAAGGCTACACTGAAAGAGAAATCCTCAATGTCGATAAGAGTTTCGACTGGGGTCACTTTTTACAGTCGACCGGCAACCTATCTTTGTTTGCAGAGAAAAAAATCATCGAGCTGCGACTCACTACTGCGAAAATGGAAGACGCCGGCAAGAAGGCAATCCAACACTATCTTAGCGAACTCAACCCCGACTACCTCATCTTAATGAGCGGACCGAAGTTAGACGCTGCCACACTTAAAACCAAGTGGTTTACTGAAATCGAGAAACACGGTGCTTTCATGCAAATTTGGCCAATCAAAACAGAGGAGCTCTCTTCTTGGCTGGAGCAAAGGCTTCTACGTGAGGGGATTCAAGCAGACAGCGAAGCGGTTCATTTACTCGTCGATAAGGTTGAGGGGAACTTACTGGCCGCCATGCAGGAAATCGAAAAGCTAAAACTTCTTTCTTCTGATACAGGTGAAAACACCATACGCTTAGATGCTAAAACGGTTATGCAAGTAGTCGCAGATAGTTCTCGCTACAACGTCTATCAATTAATAGATGCCGCCCTACTCGGCGATGTAAGTCGGGCGCAGAAAATGCTGGCTGGGCTTAAAAATGAAGGCATTTTTCCTCTCATTATTTTGGCCGCTTTGTGCCGCGAATTGAGAACACTGCTGCCCATGCTAGAAAAGAAAAGCGAAGGCCAAGGGGTCAATGCTATCATTCAATCTGGGCGAGTTTGGTTCAATCGCAAGCAGGCAGTAACCGCGGCGTTAGCACGACTCGATACCCAAAGTGTTTGGAAACTCTTGGACCATAGCCGCTTGATTGACCAAAGCATCAAGGGGTTGTCCAGAGCGAACCCTTGGATTGAGCTCAGCTTGCTTCTCTTACAACTTAGCGGCGCTAAGCCTGACAAGCGGGACCAGGTAGCTTAACCGAAACTGTAGCCACACAACCGAAGGTGGTTTAGCGCCCTAGCAAAAACCGACCTCCCAGTTTAATAGCGGGCACCCCCAACAAATAGTCCAGAAGTTTCACTAGTATCTTAACTTTAACTAACATCTGCCTAAACTTGCCCACAATTCTCCTTTCTTCCCACTATTTGGGGATGGCTTGTCATATAATAGTCGCGGAATGCATGTTTAGACGCTTATGAGATACTGAGTAATTTCTTGATCTATCTACCACAAAATCCTCCGTCGGTACGCACTGCGTCGGCCAGCTTATTTCTGGCGCTAGCGTTCTTGTTGCTGTCCCTCTCATTTGTCTCCGCGGCTGAGCTCAATATTACGCAGAATCAACTGCCGGTGAATTTGGGCCCCTACCTAGATTACTTTGAAGACCCCAAGCGCACATACACTATTGAACAGATGACCTCTGGTAACATTGAATGGCAACGATCCACCCAATCTATTCCGACGATGGGCATGAGCAATTCTGCACACTGGTTCTGCATAGTCCTCAGCGGTGACAACATGCAGGACGAAGATCTAGTACTTACTTTAGATACGTCTGTAATGGACCGGGTTGATTTTTATTTCATGAATGAAGACTCGATAGTCCGCACGTCTGTAGTGGGAGACACTATCCCACTATCACAGCTAGACTACCCCTACAGATTCCCAGTAGTACCGTTCGAGATAGCCGAGGAAGGCCAATACAATAAAATTATTTTTCGAGCTGTCTCGACCGTAGGTGTAGAGATTCCTTTAACGCTTACCACTATTTCTCTATTAGCAGAAAGCCAGCAGAGCATGCTTGTATTCAATGGCGCGCTGTTAGTGATGTTCTTATTCTGTTTTGGAATCACGGTGATTCTTTCGAGCTTTACACGAGATTCAATTTTCGTTGGAGTTTCATTATTTTTTGGAGCTGGCACCATCGTCATGCTAACGCAGACTGGACTCGGAAGAATCTGGTTCTGGCCCGAAAGTATTGACGCAAACACTAGGATATCATTGATTTCAGCGACAGCCTTACTTGCTAGTCTCTGCATGATCGGGCGGGCGTTGCAATTTGAAAATCGCTATCGGGACTCTGTTAATATAGTACTTCGGTTCCTTACCTACTCGATGATTCCTTTTGGTCTGTATTACCTAATCGTTCCCTTCGATCAGATTAACAGTGACAACGTAATCCCTCTAATGTTGATCGGTCTATTAGTTGCATTTGCGGTTCTAGTAATGGCATCGATCACTGCGATTCAAGGCTCAAAGCTGCAATCTATTTGGTTACATCGTGGGTACTAATTATTCTAGCCTACAGCACTTTGCTAGTTTACAAATTCGCTATCATTGCTGTCTCTTATACACATCTGACGCTGCCGACGAATAGAGAGGTGTAGATC
>CAJXQP010000109.1 GCA_913058275.1 uncultured Gammaproteobacteria bacterium
AATTCATACCCCGGAAACTCGGCCGCTTGCAGGGGGGCGATGTAGATAAGGGTCGAGACGAGAATGGGCAATATTCCGAAGCGTAGCTGTCTGGCTGAAATCATGGGCTGACCTTAATATTTTACTGCCCTGGGCCGACTAGCCTCAGAAACAGAAGAATGTCCGCGTAGCGGGAAGTGATGGGATTGTAAATCAGCGCCGTTAGGCAAACAACACTGGGAGGGAAGCAAACAAGAAGCCAGGCGAACTTGTGAAATGCCCGGGCTTGTGGATTCAATCTGCTATGAGAGCTTTAGAGTAGCCTTAACAGTCTCTGCTCGCTGCCTTTGCACTTGGGGCAAACGCTACTGACAGTGATCTTGCCGGCACCTTTGCAGATATTACAGGCATCTTAATAGGGCTTTTTCAAAATAGAGATTAGCTCATTTAGAGCTTGTTTCGATACGTTCTTATTTTCAGCCAAAGTCATCACGTAAATTCTCCTGCGGTGCAGTCTGTTAAAGCCATGTGACTAAAATCTTTAGAACATTTTAGTCACAATATGATTGGCATCTCATTTAACCCAGAGTATGCAGAAGTAGCGTGACGAAAGACGTTAACCACTTCACAAAAATAAGCATGGGTGCAAAATTTATCTACAGGTAAAATATCTCTACAAATAGGAGCCTCTGTTCAGGTATATGGCCACTCTGGTTTGCAGCCAATTTTGCTGGCGAGGCCTAGCGCGCACCGCTGCCGCGTTATCGCGCTTGCCAAGGGCACAGCCATTACCTGCACACGATGCCTTCCTGCTGCACGCGCCCCCGTCTTAATAACAGCGCCGCAGAGTAGCCATATACCTCATCAGAGGCTCCTTGCTTATGCTAATATTTCAGCTCAAATTCAAGAACATCCTCACATAATGGAAGCAAAGTATGACGCAGGTTTTAAAAGGAATTCGGGTACTAGATTTTGGTCGTTACATCGCTGGGCCCTACTGTGGCACGCTCTTAGGGGACATGGGGGCCGAAGTTATTCGAATTGAGAAGATCGATGGCAGTGAGGATCGGTTCCTGTCTCCGATCAGCGATAAGGGCGATGGTGGCCTATTCATGCAGCTGGCACGCAATAAAAAGTGCCTGACTCTCAATCCCATGAAGCCAGAAGGACGCGAAATCGTCAAAAAGCTGGTTAAGACTGCCGATGTGGTCATTGCGAACCTGCCACCGGACACACTTGCGGCGATGGGCCTCGATTACGAGAGCCTCAAAGCCATCAAGCCAGATATCATCCTCACTACCGTTTCTGCCTTCGGACGCGGCGGCCCTTACGCTAACCGCGTTGGCTTCGACGGCCTAGGCCAGGCCATGTCGGGAGCCATGTATATGTCAGGCACCCCAGACCAGCCAGTCAAGGCCTATCCTCCATATATCGATTTCGGCACTGCCAGCTTATCCGCTTTCGGCACCATGGCTGCCTTGTTCGAGAGGCAGAAGACTGGCAAAGGTCAGATGGTAGAAGGCTCTCTGTTTAACACCGCACTTACGATGATGAACGGCACCGCTATCGAGCAGAACGCCATTCAGCGCAATCGCGTGGCCACGCTCAACCGCTCGCAAACCTCAGGGCCTGCCGACACTTTCAAGACGAAAGATGGCTGGGTCTTAGTCCAGTCAGTGGGCGGACCCCTGTTTAAACGCTGGTCCGATCTAATGGGCGAAGACCATTGGCTAACTGATCCACGCTTTAAGGATGACATTTCTCGAGGAGACAATGGCGAGTTGATCAGCGAAAGAACCGCTGTTTGGTGCGCAGAAAGAACATCGAAGGAGGTACTCGCAGAAATGGAGGCAGCGAGATTGCCCGCAGGCCCCGTACTCTCGCCTCAGGAAGTGCTAGATGACCCGCATGTTGCTGCAAAGGGCTTGTTCCAACTCGTGGAGTATCCTGGTCTAGAAAGGCCTGCGCCGCTGATGAAAACACCTGTCGAGCTATCAGAAACACCGGGTGAAATCCGCACGCGCCCGCCCACCCTCGGCGAGCACACGGACGAAATCATGCAGGAGCTTGGCTATAGTGAAACTGAGATCGCCCAGCTGAGAGAGAAACGAGTCGTCTAGTCTTATGACTGGCTAACAGCGCAAGGGTTATTAATACAAATAGCCCGAAGAGTAGTCAGGGCCTACCAATCAGTCTTGGGGCAAGGCGTAGACAATGATGCTGCCGGTTCTTGGTACTTCGTTGCCTGTACGAAAAGTCATCATCGCATTGCCAGAATTGGTGGCTATGTATTGCCTTCCCTCAACCTCATAAGTCACGATCCCACCACCCACTGGTGCGCCGGTATAGACGCTATGCAGAACATCACCCGAGCTGGCATCCACTAACAGCAGATTGCCAGTGAGCTCGCCACTTATCACTAAGCCGCCAGCCGTTGTCGTCACGCCCGCTACCATAGGAGCAGGCGAATGATATCGCCACTTAACGTCGCCCGACTCAACATCTATGGCAGTGAGCCATCCAGTCTGGGCTTCTTTGTCGGAACTCACTGTTCCGCCCATGTACATCTGGCCGGGAATGTAGTCAACATCGTCATCTCGAGCTGCTGTGAACTGAGCACAGTAATCGATCGATGGCGTGATCAATAATTTCTCGCCAGGATGATAAGCAGGCCCACTCCAAAGCACGCCACCGTAGACACCAGGACACGCGAACACCCCTTCTTGGGTTACCGGCACTTCGGCATTCAATATGGTGGTGACGGGTGTCTCGTACAGAATCTCATGAGTCCGTTTATCCAATCCTCGCAGTATGCCGTCCTTGCCCACTGTCGCCACGAAGTCTCGAGACACGTTGTCGATGCCCACTTTTAACACTGGACTTACTTGCGTCAAATCCCAGTCGTGATCGTCATTTGGCACGAGTGCCTTGTGCCAATTAAGCTCGCCGGAATGTACATCCAAAGCGATAATATTATTGGTGTAGAGATTTTCTCCGGGGCGCAGATAGGCAGGTAGATCCGGAGCGGGATTTGTGACTGCCGCATACAGCTCCCCGAGTTCCAGGTCCATACTAAGAGGCGTCCATACCGCCCCGCCACCTAGTGGTATATTTTGCGGATTGCCCCATGTCTCTCCACCGCCTGCAGCTGCCTCCGGTACGGTATGGAATTTCCAAATCTCCTGCCCATCATGAATAGAGAAAGCACCGACCCAACCCGAAATCGCATTCTCACTACCTGCCGGACCGATCAGTATCATGTCTTCATAGATCATCGGTGGCATGGTGAACGTCTCACCCAACCACGGGTCCGCGACCTGCCGTGCCCACAGAAGATTCCCGTTGGCAGAGTCAATAGCGAGCAGATAACCATCCGCCGTGCCCCGCACTACATAGCCATCTCTGATAGCGACGCCGCGATTGTTTCCCCATACCATGCGATCTTTGGGCTGCCAATCGTAGCTCCAAATCTTCTGACAAGTGGCGGCGTTGATAGCTGCAGTGTGGGTCGCATTAGTCACATACATCGTGCCCTGATAGACAATGGGACCGTTCTGCATAGTCGCGTTGGTATTCAGTTGATACGCGCAAACTTGTTGTAGATTATTTGCATTGGACGTGTCGATCTCGTCCAATTCAGAATAACGCGTACCCTGATAATTCTGATTGTGATAGAGCCAGTCCTGTGAGTTATCCGCGGCCGCTAGCAAGTCATCGAACGAGGGACCTGTGCCACTCGGTTCGATTCCGTACTCGCCTTCGACAAAAGTCGAACCGCTATCCAGCACCTCGTCACCTCTTGAAAGAGGTATAGCACTTAGGTAGTCGTAGTCATCCTTTAACTTTTCACTGCCTTGCAACACATTGTTGCTACCAAGAATAAACGCGAGGATATCTAAGCCTTCGGTTTCACTCAGACTGCCGGGCGCGCTTGGAGGCATGGATGTAAGAATGAGATTAAACAGTTCGCCCACACTTACCCCCATACGCGACCAACTCTTACGAAAGGTAGCACCGACCAACTCAGGAGCTGCTGCGCTATCAAGGCCCGCACCATGGCAGAGCGAGCATTGCTGTTGATACAGGGCCTCTCCTGACTCGAACTGCGCCTCAGTAAAAGTGCCGGATGCCGGCGCATCGGCTGCAAGCCCAGTCGACGAGGAGAGAACGAAAATCAACAGCCCAGCGGCAAGTCCTAGTCTGGGTTTATCAATTATTTTTCCCATTTTTATTCCTTTCATACTTAAGTGCCCGCTATTTCTATTCGAAACCAATAAAAACTCTCAAGGATTGTTTAACAACTCCACGGCTGCGGTATACATTGCTTCTACGCCAGACTTGACTGAATTTGGATCGATACGAAAGAAGGCGGAATGATGTGGTGGCGCGTTTTTTCGACCCGCTATTATCTCGCGCATCAGGTCAGGCGGCGTACCGCCGACAGAAAAGAATACACCAGGCACCTTATGCTCGGTCTGCGTGAAGTAGGCAAAATCCTCCGCTCCCATACCGGGACGTTGCGAGGTTAAGAGCGAATCGTAACCCAGCTGCTCTTCCCACGCCTGCAGCACCTTATTTACTGCATCACTATTATTGACATTGCTCGGCGTGCTTTCGAACCCCATTCTAACCACCGGCAGCAAGTCATCTGGCAGACCATTGAGCCTAGCGATATTGGCCGCCATATCGCGAATTCTTGCAAGCACTTCGTTTCTGGTCTCCTGGGAATCCGCACGCACAGTCAATTGCAGATCCACCTCATTCGAAATGATATTGTGCTTACTGCCGCCCTGGAACGAACCTACGGTAATTACTGCCGGAGCGAGAGGATTGATCTGCCGACTAATTATGCCCTGCAAGGCGATCACCAATTGAGAAGACACATAGATCGGATCGATGGTCTGATGAGGATAAGCTCCGTGACCACCGACGCCTCTCACCTTAATATCCACGCTGTCTGAGCTGGACTGCACGATGCCTTCACGCACTGTGACTAGCCCCGAAGGCGCGCCCGAGCTCACATGCAAACCTATCGCATAGTCAGGCACGCCAAAGCGCTGATAAAGACCATCTTCGAGCATCGCCTTCGCGCCATTGATGATTTCTTCTGCAGGCTGTCCGACCAACATCACGGTCCCGCTCCACTTGTCCGCGTTATCCATCAGCATCTTTGCCGTGCCAACAAGGCTGGTCATGTGCATATCGTGGCCGCAGGCGTGCATGACCGGCACATCTTCACCCCTCATGTTTATCTGCCGGTTTCGCGACGCATAGCTAAGCCCGCTATCTTCTAGGATAGGCAAGCCATCCATGTCGGCGCGCACCAATACAAGAGGTCCCGACCCATTACGAATCATGCCAACCAGACCAGTTCCACCCACGCCCTCAGTTACCTCGATACCCAAGCCTCGCAGTTCAGCCGCAAGCCGAGCTGCCGTCTCCTGCTCGAGAAAGCCCAGCTCAGGATGCTGATGAAACCAGAGAAACAAATCGGAGAGGTGAGAATCGTAGTAGGCGTCGATATCGCTCTTCAGAGCCTCATCCGCAGACTGGGCTGACTGACTAATGGCGAATACTGGGAGCATCACAGCCAATGAGACCGCGAGCCGAGCTACATTACTTGAAATTTTGAAGGATAAGGAGGAATAGGTAGACGACGACATATAAGTTGATTCCATTGCAGTGCTAGCGCATTGCTTGATCGAGTATTCGTCGACAGAGACTAATAGACCCGCTCCTCGAATGAAAGGGGTTTTACATCGCCTCAACTGTCTCTCTCTAGAAAGCACTTTTATCGGTTGATATTGGCCCGATTGCTGTCGCGACTAACCCTGCACATAGGCTATGCTTCGTCTATAGCTTTCCCTATCACACTGACAACTAAGGCCTATTCCCATGAGTCGAAAATTATTGAGCCTCCTGCTAATAACCTTTATCGCGACTCCTATCGCGCCCCTAAACTCGCTCATAGCTGCCGAGGACGGCTTTACAATGCCAACCTCGCTCAGCGAAGCCGACTTTCCTGACGACATTCATATGGATTCCTTGGCCAGACTGCCACAGGTTCAAAGAGCTGACTTGGACGCAGCGGGCACAGCAGCCTTCGACACCTATGTTACCCCTGGCACGGGATACGGTTCCGGACTGCGCGGGCCGATAGGCATCTGGATGAATAGCCCAGAATTAGCGCAGGCAATGTTCGACGTGCGCCAGCGCGTTCGCTACGAATCCGATCGCGATCAGCGCTTAACTGAGCTAGCAATCATTTCTACGGCGCGTGAGATTAACAATCAATATGAATACACGGCCCATGAACCACTAGCGATAGCAGCAGGATTAGAACAGGGTATTATCGATATCGTACGCTTCAGAAGATCAGTCGAAGACAATCAAGCCATAGCTGGCTTCGGGGAAGCGGAGCAGGTAATTATAAAATTTGCGCGCGAGGTAATCAGCGAAGAAAGAGTGAGTTCGGAAACTTTTGCTCGAGCTATCGGCATTTTCGGTGAACAAGGCGTGATGGATCTGACCGGTCTTATCGGCTACTACAGCTTCGTAGCCATCACCCTAAAAGCCTTCGATGTGCAACGACCAGCCGGCAGCGATCTACTCTTGCCCGTAAAAACCGAATAAATCCAAACTGTTTAGAGTGAATTGAGAAACTCCATCATGGCAGCATTGGTCTCAGCAGGCGCTTCCTGCTGTACCCAATGACCAATCTCAGGAATCAATACCACAGCGCGCAAGTCATCGGCGGCTCGCGATATAGTAGCCGTCAGTCTCTCCTCGCCAGCACCTGCGATCACGCTATCGCGCGAACCGGCAATAAACAGCACGGGAACCTTTATTGTAGCGCCCTCTAGATGTTCTGTAATTTCCCAGTTGCGATGAAAATTACGGTAGTAATTCATGCCGCCGCGAAAGCCGGCATTCTCGAACTGCGAAATAACGTAATCCAAATCTTCTTGACGCAGCCAATCAGGCAGTTCCTTTGCTGCGCCTAACCGCCCTATCCAACCTCCAGCTGATCGAAGCGGGTCGGTAGTTATGGCAGACTCTCTTGGCGCACTGGGTGATAGATACAGCCGGCTGATCAATCCACGCGGGTCCGCATCGTATTCAGCCTCCGCTACTCCGCCGGGTTCATTGTGGTAGAGAATATAAAAGAAGTTTTCGCCGAAAGTCTCACGCCAACTTTGCATAGGCGACTTCGCCACGCGACCTCCATAGGGCACGCTCATGGCAATCAATGCCGTGAAGCGAGTAGGATGCAGCAGGACCGTGCTCCAGGCTACGATAGCGCCCCAGTCATGACCAACCAAGATCGCCGTCTCCTCACCCAATGCATCCAAAATACCTACCAAGTCTCCGGCCACATGTGTGATGTCATAGTCATCGACAGCAGCAGGTTTGTCAGACTCACCATAACCGCGCATGTCCGGTGCCACTACGTGATAACCCGCATCAGCCAACATGGTGATCTGGTGCCGCCACGAATACCAAGACTCAGGCCAGCCATGCGCCATTAAGACCAGCGGCCCCGTTCCAGCCTCCGCAATGCGCAGTTGTATTCCATTGGACTGAATAAATCGAAAGGTTACTCCTGCCACCGGTGACTCAGCATTCACGTTTACGTCTCCTTGTTGTACCAATAACTGCCCTGAAAGCACGCTGTGTAAAACAAGCGAAACAACAACTACTCTGCCAAAAACCTTTATGACATTCGTTGTCGTCCAAATCATCCTACATACCTCCGCGTCCCCAAGGGTTTCGTGAGTATAGCAAGACTAACATGCTCGCAGTTGACTTCACCACGTCAAGAACGTTTCAATGAGACAACTATTTCTTAGTAAGATTGAGGTGTGCCACATGAAAGAAAATGATGTGCTGTATATGGAACGGACACGTGACTTCTATCGTGCCCAGGGCTATACCAATGACTATCAGTGGGCACACTATGATGACGCGCCTTTTAGCAGTCTTCAGAAGCCGCTGAGTGAATGCAAACTTGCCGTAGTCACTACCGCAATGCCAGATACAGGAACAGGGCGCGCGCAGCGGCAAGTGCATTCTTGCGCTAGCCTGCCAGCTCCCAGCTCAATGTACACCGATGAACTGTCATGGCATAAAACCATGACACACACGAATGATGTCGCTTCCTTCCTTCCCATGATGCAGCTTAAGCGCTGCGAGAAAGAAGGCCTTATAGGTGAGCTAGGCGATCGTTTTCATTGCATCCCAACAGAGTATAGCCAGCGCAACACCCTGGAGAACGATGCTCCTGAGATTCTAGCTCGGTGTCAGCATGATGCCGTTGACGTGGCCATCCTAGTGCCGTTGTGACCTGTCTGTCATCAGACCGTGAGTCTGTTAGCGCGACACCTAGAAAGTAATGGCATCATAACTCTAATCATTGGGTCTGCGATCGATATCGTAGAGCACTGCGGCGTACCTCGATACTTGCATAACGATTTTCCATTGGGCAATCCCTGTGGCGTTCCCTATGACGAAACTATGCAGCTAGACATAATGCGCCGTGCTTTGACGCTTATCGAAGAGTGTGATCATCCTCGCATGACTGAACGCACCTGCTTCCGCTGGAAAGACGATGCCTGGCGCAAGGATTATGCGCTCATCGACGAGAGCAACCGCGAAGAATTGCGCCT
>CAJXQP010000110.1 GCA_913058275.1 uncultured Gammaproteobacteria bacterium
TCGTGGGCTCGGAGATGTGTATAAGAGACAGAATTGATAGTGAGCGTAAGATAGCCCTTGCAGGGAAACGTGATCTGTTTGGTCTGATTCAGTCTGCCACTGCTCGTAATAGCTTATAGACGCATCCCAATTCTCAAGGGCTGCATACAACTGCCCTAGGGCTCTTAAGATGCGCTGATGAATATCTGGACGAATAATTTCCAACGTTAGTATTTGCTCGGACGTATTCGTTGCCTCGATGTAGTTTTCTAGCGATAGATAATAATTTGTATAGAAGTTGAGGAGCGTAGCCTCTCGAAATTGTTCATCCGTGCGTAGCGCTCGTCCCGAAGCTCATCAAGCAACTCCTTCGCACGCTCCATATCGGGCTCTGAATCCTCTCCGCCGCGCATCAGGCCTTGTATCTCAGCAATGCCCTCGGCAATTCGTGGACCTAGGGTTTGTGTTACTCCGCTATCTACAGGCTGCTTTACTACAACATCTTCCCTGTCGCTTTGAGCAAGTGCTTGATCTGTAACATTTTGCGCCGCAACTTGGCATGCAGAAATCGTAAGCGCAGCAGCTACTACAGAAATGTTCAATATGGTTTTTGATCGTTGACTTAGGTGCATAAGTATCTCCCGTTTATGATTTAGTAAATCGCCTATTCTTTGTTCGAGATTCCAATCGCTGCTGAATACTCCCAGCACAACATCCGACTGGAATGCGTTATTCGTATCCTGTGATTTTGATGACTGATTCAGGTTCAGTCTGAGCAAAATCTCTCCATAATCGACAGCCCGCTCTTGTGCCAATACATAGTTGTCGCATATTTCTTCTCTCGCTCTCGATATCATTCTGTCCATGCGATGTACTAAAGGATGAAACCAAAATACCGTTAGAATGAGTTTTTGCAGAAAATTGAAGATCGGATCTTTGCGCATAACATGCGCGACCTCATGACACAGGATCGCGCTGATACCCGACTCATCAAAGCACTCAAAAAAATCATTTGGAACTAAGAGCACCGGAAAAGTAATTCCAACCAAAACCGGCGCCTTGATATTTGCCGACTTTCGGCAGTGCAGCTGAGAAATACCAAATCTGTCCTGGCTCAGTACAGAATTAAATAATTGGTACTCAGGGGCACTCAGCTTTATAGAGCGCTGAGCAATTCGGCCCGCGTTGTGTATGCTTCTGAGCAAACCAATGGTGAAAATGAAAAACCCACTTACCCAAAGTATCTGCAGAAGCATGAAAAAGGGTAATTTAAAAATAATCCAATTGAACACATTGAAAATAGACGATAGCGAGCTACTGCCTGGATGCACGCCGCTATCTGCTAAGGTGGATAGACTTTCCGCGAGGATTTGTAATACTGATAGGTTCGCTGCATCTCCACTTAAGCCTGGAAGCAATTGCTCGAAATATGCCGTCGGCGACTCAATGTAGAAATGTAGGAAGCCAACGCCTCTTGCTTGAATAAATACAGACGAGACACAGAGTAGTATTAACGAAAGCAGGCTGCTGTAGAGTAATGCATAGCGAACTACTGCATTCTTCTTGAATTGCAAAGCCAAAACTAGTGAGGTGAGCGATAGAAACGTGATCTGCAACAGCAGGTTCAGATAAATGAAATTCCCTTCCGCGATTAAGAAGTTCATGCTCTGGGGCATTGCTCATTCTCTTCTGTGGCTCTCGACACTCTAAACTACATTTGTAACATACAATGGCTACGTTTGTAGTTTGCGTCAACAAAAAAATCTCCAAACAAAGGAGATTACTAATGCGGGGCGCTGACTATCTATGCTTGGCAAGCTCAATTCAAGCGGGGAGCCCCCCATATCTGTGCTGTATCGAGCAAGTTCGTGTAGACAAGATCAGCATCGAAATTGAGACGGTCTACACCATATACCTCGAATAAGGCTTCGAAGCTGCCAACAGCCTCGTCGGTATCACTGTCTATCGCCACGATGAGATCATCTAGCGCCGACGCGTCTGAAAGCGCTTGAGCCGTGTGCATCAATCCAGCATCGCGCATGCCAGAAATCATAACTACTTGAGTATCAATGCTCGCAGGAAATGTTGAAAACATTCCATAGTCCCTAAATGGATCCCCCTCTTCAGGCAAACCGGCATCGCTGGTGTAGTACTCAGCTGTTTTGGTATTAAACAACTCATCGAAGCTACGTCCAATTCGCAGGCCAGAACCGGCAAAAACCATGGTGGTTAGTTTTTCCAATGCACTGATATAACCAATATAGACAATATGGTTGCTGCGGATATCGGCAGTTGTAAGATCGGACATCATCGTAATATTCACAGCCTTCCCACTCTTCTGCAGGATAGGCACAATCTTAGCTAATGCGAATGCACTGCCCTCAGGCATATAACTCAAATCCAGATCTAAATAGTTTTCTGTATGCTCGATATCGCTGAACTGCAGATCTTCCAGATCACTTCGCGAATTCACATTAAACTCTCGCACCATCCGCGCAACATTGCCGTTGGCGTTTAGCTCGCCGAATATATAGTAATCGCCCATTACTAGCAGCAGCGGCTTATTGTCACTCAACACAGTTTCCCAAATCGGGTGCTCTGCCGCGAACTGCGCCGGTGGCCTGCTCGCTTCACTCTGCTGACTGAACAGATACAAAAGATTCGCACCAAGAAGCAAGGCCACTGCGAATAACAGGGAGTTACTCGCGCCATACTTCGCCAGTGAAAAGCCTGTCGAAATAGTTGGGGGTGCTACGACTTTCGCAGCAAGAGAGTACTTCCCTTTAGGGATAACCAACCTGTGCGCCGTATCCAATTCATTTTGTTCATAGTAAGCAGCCAATTTCTTGCGCAGCTGATGAACGTAAACCCTAACCGATGAATCTGTAGACACATCGAAATCAGCCGCTTTGCCAAGAACATCCGTAGCCAACTCAATTTCTTTGGGCTGCCGGTTCTCTAAAGAACATTGTACGAGGTAACTAAGCAAAGCCGCATAATGCTTCGACCGGCCCAATATCCCACTGGCAATAATGCGCTGGCACAACGCTTCTAACTCCGAGGAGTTAAAGACATCCTGCGTAGTGAGAATAAGCTGTGTGGGCAGATCGTTAGGATTCATTGTGTAGGCAATGCTGCCAGTTGGGTTAGCTAGTGAAGGGTAAGTATATCAGCTTTAAGTCTAGCAAAAAGATTCGGAGATACTCGCTGCCTGGATTTAGATTAGAGACTGTGATGCGAGCTATATTTTTCTGTTTTTTATCGATTTTTAGAGCTTTGGTCATCCGGCCAAATAAGCGAAAAGCGAAGAGCGGATGGTAATAGATCCTGAGAGAATAATTGCCGGGGGAATTCGGAATGCTATTAATTTGTGGAGAAAGTGGAGTTTATTGTCAGATCGGAAACTTAGTGGATCTAAATTCAAGACTACTGCTAACTTTTGAGTAACGACGACCTTAGCTTGTCATTAAACTCAATTTTTCCCTCAGTGACATACTGCTCGTGGTTCCGTTCGATGTAGCGTAGATCATAGAGATAGTTGACCATAGCCCCATAAGATTGGCCCAACCCTTTATCGCTCAAATCCGCAGACCCATGGACCTGATGTACCTGCGCCCCATTGCCTAAATGGAATCTGGCGACGGGATCCAGAGGATATTTTCCCCTCTTTGCTAACAGTAAATAGTTCAGCATCAGCTTGCGAATGAGTTCCTCATGATCAACAAGATTGTCTGCTGTAATTTCCAGAGATCGCAGTTCTGCCTTGAGTTCTAGCAACCCGGTATTATCTCCGTCGGTATCGACATCAACATCTAGCCAGCGTTTAAAGCCCGGAATTGGAGACAGGGTTACAAACTGCTTAATAGAAGGAAAGTCCGCCTTAAGCTCCTCCACCACCTGCTTGATAAGGAAATTTCCAAAGGAGATGTTCTTCAAGCCGGGCTGACAATTACTAATGCTATAAAATGTGGCCGTGGTGAATTTGTCTGGATCGAGATTCTCCTCAACTTTGGCATTCAATATAGAATCAATA
Organism: uncultured Gammaproteobacteria bacterium; assembly: GCA_913058275.1. Lineage (GTDB taxonomy): Bacteria > Pseudomonadota > Gammaproteobacteria > Pseudomonadales > Pseudohongiellaceae > UBA9145. The sequence goes on from CAJXQP010000110.1 coordinate 4,013, forward strand.
GATCCGGGAATTTCACTGCTGAGTGCCACCTCGACAAATATCAACGGCTCGTCCCTAAGCGCCGGATGAAAAAAGGCGAAACAACGCCGGTTAGGCTGATCGACACGCCTACGCAGATCGTCCCAATCTTTTATCGCATGCACAGCCTCGTAGCGAATGATGCGATTCAATATGGCTGCGGAAGTTGACCAGTCAATTGTCTGCAGCAGCAAGAAACCTCGACTGAACCACGAACGGAACAGGTGCATGAAGTTTTCATCTACGGCGGCCAGCTCAGGATATTCACGGAGCAGACCAAGCAAGTCTTTGCGCATAGCCACTAAGTCGTGAGTTGCACCGGGGGTTTGATTCAATCGCCGAAGCAACTCTACGCGGCGCGGTTCCGCGGCTCGATAGAGGCGGTTTAAATTTGTGCTGCTGGGTCCCGCCTCAAAAGTATCGTAAGCCAGTTTGACTGTCGCTGGAGTAGCGTTGAAGTTTTGCTCAATATTTAAGAATAGATTTTTCCTACCCTCATCGTCTAAGCCTTTATACATATCCAAAAGCTCACGCGCAGAAACAATCGCAGATACCTCTCCGGTGTTACCCATAAGTCGGTCGAGTAACTCTTCCATATCGGGAGCGCCGTTCTTGGAGAAACGGTCGCGCTGACGGGCTACTAGGCCACCTAAAAAATCTTGAAACTTACCAAATGCCAAGATGCTCTCCTAGTTCTGTATATTGATAAATACTAGCTGTCTGCATTTGGAAAACTAGACCACTTTAGCAATGCTGCCCTACCGCACCTCACTACGATCTTGGAAAACAAGGATGAAGAATTTTTGCTGCTAACTCCGCAAATATCTTCCTTACCGAATAAAGTTCTGAAAAACCCCATGGGATCCCTGGCGCATATGAGCGCACTAATTATCGCATCTTTAGATTTTGCCGTGTCTAGAATCTAACTTCCTGCCTATATTGTCAACAATTTTATTGTTATTTTGTCTTTATTGGGGAATAATCAACGCCAAACCTAGTTATTGTTGACTTTTTTATGAACTCCCAAATCGGATCAAAATCTTTCACTCTTGCCGACACTGTGTTCGATCAAATCCGCACTGCTATCGTCAAAGGTGAGTTTCCCCCAGGCTCCAAGGTCAACGAACCCCAACTCAGCAAGCAGTACGGCATCAGCCGCGGCCCCCTGCGCGAAGCTATTCGCCGGCTCGAGGGCTGCAAGCTAGTTGAAATTACACCCAATGTCGGCGCGAAGGTTATTTCTCTGAATAGCGAACAAGCTATTGAAATATATGAGATAAGAGAATCATTAGAAGGACTCGCCTGTCGTCTGGCGGCCCAGAAATCCACCGAGGAAGACTGCCGCAATCTTCGCGATTTACTCGCGAACCATGAGCAGCAGATCCAGTCGGAGAACGGACGCCTCTACTACCAAAAAGAAGGCGACCTGGATTTCCACTATCTGATTGTCCAGCTTAGCGGCAACACTCGCCTATTCAATCTACTTTGCGATGAGCTATATCACCTGCTCCGTCTCTACCGGGTGCAGACTAGTAGCTCTCCCTCCCGCCCCGTGCAAGCTTTCAAGGAACATCATCAGATAGTCGACGCCATCGAAAACGGCGATGGGGAGTTGGCCGAACTGCTCATGCGGCGCCATATAGCGAGCGCTAAAGACACACTGATGCATCAGATGAAATCAGAATAACCATTTAATTCAATACACTATGAAGTTTTATTAAGGAGAAAACTATGGGTGCATTATCCCCCGGAGCTCGCTTTCGCAAGGCCCTGAAAGAGAGTAATCCACTACAGGTCGTAGGCGCTATCAATGCCTACTGCGCGATGCTTGCCGAGGACTCTGGCCACAAGGCCATCTATCTGTCTGGCGGCGGCGTGGCCAATGCGTCTTATGGTCTTCCGGATCTTGGCATTACCAGCCTCAACGACGTGATTCATGACGTGGAGCGCATCTGCAATGCCACCGACCTGCCGCTTCTAGTCGATATCGACACTGGCTGGGGTGGCGCGTTCAATATTGCGCGCACGATCAAGAGCATGGAACGCGCAGGCGCTGCAGCAGTGCATATCGAGGACCAGGTTTCGCAGAAGCGCTGCGGACATCGTCCGAATAAGGCAATCGTGAGTCAATCGGAGATGGCGGACCGCGTTAAGGCCGCTGTCGATGCAAGGACAGATGGCGACTTCGTTATCATGGCTAGGACCGACGCGCTTGCTGTTGAAGGTATAGATTCAGCTATCGAACGGGCTGTGGCCTGCGTTGAAGCTGGCGCCGATGCGATCTTTCCGGAGGCGATGCTGGAATTAGGTCAGTACCGCCAGTTTGCAGATGCTGTAAAGGTACCTGTATTGGCCAATATTACCGAATTCGGCGCTACGCCGCTGTTTAACTGCGAGGAATTGGCTGAGAATGGCGTAGCCATGGTGTTGTACCCGCTTAGCGCCTTCCGCGCTATGAGCAAGGCTGCCCTAGATGTATACCAAACCATTGCTATCAATGGCGATCAGAAGGCCTGCATAGACAAGATGCAATCCAGAACTGAACTCTACGAAGTGCTCGGATATCACGTCTATGAAGAGAAGCTAGATGCTTTGTTCGAGAGCGAAAAGTAGAATTTTTCTTAATATATTCATAATGTAACAAGCATCATCTAAACCTATTTTGACTAGGCAGCCCCATATAATACAGATAGCCGATTACGTAATGGCAGAGAACTATCTACACACATAAAATTAATCAGATTAATTGAGTTGGAGAGTAAGAATGGCAGAAAAGAAACTGGGCGGCGCAGGGTTGCGCGGACAGGTTGCCGGTGAGACGGCGCTTTGTACCGTCGGCAAGACAGGCACTGGACTAACCTATCGTGGCTACGACATCAGCGTACTGGCGGAGAATGCAAAATTTGAAGAGGTCGCCTATCTGCTCCTTAAGGGACGGCTTCCTACACAGAAAGAGCTTGATGATTATATTATAAAAATCAAATATTTAAGAGAATTACCTCAAGCACTAAAAGATGTCCTTGAACGCATCCCAGCGGACGCGCACCCTATGGATGTAATGCGCACGGGCTGCTCGATGCTGGGCAATCTAGAGATGGAAAAGGACTTTTCGCAGCAGGATGAGGTTATAGATCGGCTACTCGCGGCCTTCCCATCGATCATCTGCTATTGGTATGCCTTCTCCCATGAAGGAAAGCGCATCGAAACCGCTCTAGATGATGACTCTATAGGCGGCCATTTTCTGCACATGCTGGGCAGCGAAGCGCCAAACGAGCTATTTACTAAGGTGATGAACGTATCCCTGATTCTGTACGCCGAACATGAATTCAATGCATCTACCTTTAGCGCCAGAGTCTGTGCGTCCACCTTGTCTGATATGCACTCCTGCATAACCGGCGCGATCGGCACGCTACGGGGACCTTTGCATGGCGGAGCCAACGAGGCGGCCATGGACATGATCCAGAACTGGTCCAGCACGGATGAGGCTGAGACTGAGATCATGGCGATGCTGGCACGCAAGGACAAGATTATGGGCTTTGGCCACGCGATCTATAGCGAGTCCGATCCCCGCAACACGATTATCAAGCAGTGGTCCGAGAAGCTGGCCGAGCACGTCGGCGATACGGCGCTATACCCGGTATCTGTGCGCTGCGAGGAGATCATGTGGCGCGAGAAGAAACTGTTCTGCAACGCCGATTTCTTCCACGCATCCGCGTACCACTTCATGGGAATACCGACGAAACTTTTTACCCCGATTTTCGTGATGTCCAGGCTCACCGGCTGGGCGGCCCACGTTAAGGAGCAACGCTCCAATAATCGTATCATCCGTCCCAGCGCCGACTACACTGGCCCAGAGACCAGCGAATGGGTAGATATAGCTGACCGCTAGTCATATTTACATTATATAAACTATTCAATCATATGATTTACAAGGAATTTTAAGTGTATAACAATGTAGAAATAAACGCCCGTCCTGAGCCAGATCAGGTGCTCGTCGACATCGCAGATTACATCTGTGATTATGAAATCAACTCCACCGAAGCCTACGATACTGCCCGTAACTGTCTCATGGACACCCTAGGCTGTGGCCTGCTCGCCCTGCGCTTCCCCGAATGCACCAAATTACTCGGGCCTCTGGTCGAAGGGACTACCGTTCCCAATGGCGCGCGCGTTCCGGGCACACAGTTTCGGCTAGATCCTATGAAGGCAGCCTGGGATATAGGCTGTATCGTCCGTTGGCTGGACTATAACGACACTTGGCTAGCCGCGGAATGGGGCCACCCTTCGGATAATCTAGGCGCGATTCTCGCCGTTGCCGACTTTCTTTCGCAGCAGAATGTAGCTGCTGGCAAGCCGCCTCTAACAATGCATGACGTGCTAACCGCAATGATCAAAGCCCATGAAATACAAGGAATTTTGGCTTTGGAGAACAGCTTCAATCGCGTAGGCCTCTGCCACGTTCTACTGGTACGCGTCGCATCGACAGCTGTAGCCACACAGATGATGGGCGGTACTCGTGAACAGATCATAGACTGTCTCTTATACACATCTGACGC
>CAJXQP010000111.1 GCA_913058275.1 uncultured Gammaproteobacteria bacterium
TACGAGATCAGCCTCGGTCTCGTGGGCTCGGAGATGTGTATAAGAGACAGATACGGAATCACGGGGCAATGTGTCGATGGCTTTATGTCACTATTGTCTTTAATACCGCATTTAAGCTATTGCTTTAACAGTTGATTCTTGAGCTGGGCAATCTTGTCCCTTGTATCGGCTGCTTCCTCGAATTCGAGATTCTTTGCTAAGTCATACATTTTCGATTCCAGCAGGCTGATTTCCTTGGTAACGGCTACCGGATCATTGAAATCGATACGCGAAAAGGCGCCGCCCTTCTCCGCTGGACCCTTATCTCGCCTACGCACCCTGTTTGTCGGGCTAGCATAGGCTCCCTCCATGATATCCAACACCTTCGTCTTAACACCCACCGGGGTGATGTTATGCTCCTTGTTGTATTCGAGCTGCACGTTGCGGCGCCTCTCCGACTCCCCCATAGCGCGTTCCATCGAACCCGTCACTCGATCGGCATAGAGAATAGCCCTGCCATTGAGGTTTCGAGCGGCTCTGCCTATGGTCTGAATGAGGGACCGCTCCGAACGAAGGAAGCCCTCCTTGTCCGCATCCAAGATGGCAACTAATGAGACTTCGGGAATATCCAGGCCCTCTCGCAGCAAATTAATTCCCACCAGCACGTCAAAGTTACCCAAGCGAAGGTCCCGCAATATTTCCGAGCGCTCTACAGTTTCTATGTCCGAATGCAAATACCTGACTCGTACACCATGCTCAGCGAGGTAGTCGGTGAGATCCTCAGCCATCCGTTTCGTTAACACGGTGACAAGCACGCGTTCCTCTTTCGCTGTTACCTGGCGCACTTCGGATAGTAAGTCATCTACCTGAGTTACCGCGGGACGCACTTCTAACTTGGGGTCGATTAAACCTGTAGGTCTTACGACCTGCTCCACCCTGTTTCCTTCATGCTCTTTTTCGTAGACACCTGGTGTTGCCGATACATAGATGATCTGTGGTGTAAGGTTCTCCCATTCCTCGAAGCGCAGCGGCCGATTATCTAGAGCCGAAGGCAGGCGGAAACCATATTCCACGAGTGTCTCTTTTCTTGATCTATCCCCTTTATACATAGCGCCTAGCTGCGGAATCGAGACATGAGACTCGTCGGCGATGACCAATGCTTCCTTAGGCAGATAGTCATAGAGAGTAGGGGGCGGTGCGCCCTCGCCTCTCCCCGACAGATAGCGCGAGTAATTTTCAATACCAGTGCAGTAACCCAACTCCTGAATCATCTCCAGATCGAACTTTGTGCGCTGCTCTAACCTTTGCGCCTCTACCAGACGATTGTTGCTACGCAGTTGTTGCAGGCGTTCCTTTAGCTCAATCTTAATATCATCGAGCGTACCCAACAGCGTTTCCCTGGGAGTCACATAGTGAGACTTCGGAAAGACAGTCAATCGTGGCACCTCTTTGATCTGCTTTCCCGTCAATGGGTCGAAGAATGAGAGTTTCTCTATCTCATCATCAAAAAGCTCTATTCGAATCGCATGGCGCTCGGATTCTGCCGGGTAGATATCGATCACATCGCCTCGAACTCGGTAAGTCGCCCGCCGCAATTCCATGTCGTTGCGTGTGTATTGCAATTCTGTAAGCCGTTTGATCAGATTGCGCTGATCTACCTTTTCACCCCGATCGAGATGAACAACCATTTTTAGATAGGACTTCGGATCCCCTAGACCGTATATTGCCGAGACTGTAGCCACTACCACTACATCATTTCTCTCGAGTAGCGCCTTGGTCGCGGAGAGCCGCATCTGCTCAATATGGTCGTTAATCGAAGAGTCTTTCTCTATATAGACATCCGACGAGGGCACATACGCCTCTGGTTGATAGTAATCGTAATAGGATACGAAGTACTCGACCGCGTTTTTGGGAAAGAACTCTTTAAACTCTCCGTAGAGCTGCGCCGCAAGCGTCTTGTTGGGGGCCATAACTAAAGTGGGCCGCTGCATGTGTTCGATCACATTGGCTACAGTAAAGGTTTTGCCGGATCCGGTGACTCCGAGCAGGGTCTGCGCATGCAAGCCGTCTTCCAACCCCTCGATGAGACCGGCAATGGCTTGAGGTTGGTGACCTGCTGGCTTGAAATTAGAGTGAAGCTTAAACTGGCTTGCCATTGGAAATTTCCGACTAAAACTAAACCCGTAAGAGTACATCAGCCTCTGAGATTAAGACAGAAGAGCACTTGGCTGTCCGAGAGTATTGACCAATAGAACTTTTCTCATTAGTATACGCGCGATTCGCAGCTATACTCGTCTCAGCATAGATAGCGCGAACGTCAATGATGCCCAATAGCTCAATGGTAGAGTAGGTGACTGTTAATCACTTGGTTCCAAGTTCGAGTCTTGGTTGGGCAGCCAAACAAAAACCCGTGTAGCCCAACAGCTACGCGGGTTTTCTCTTTCTAGAACCTGCTTCTTTTCTCGACAAAATCTTTTCAATACTCTTATATATCGGTTTTTCTATCCTATGTGGACGATATATAAGCCAGAAGATAAATGGCCGACCGCCAGTCTAAAAAACATTTCCAACAAAGAAAATTAAAACTATAGCGTCACCTGGATGTAAACTCCCCGCCAAAGGAACCTCATCTACCCTTCTACTGCGACTGCAATTCACCTGTGGTTAAGCCTAGATGAATTAATGTATAGTTAGCGGCTCAGAAATTCAGACATATCCGCTACACTGGAGGCATCTTATGCGAAGCACCCTACTATCATTACTCCTTACCATCCCGCTACTGTTGAGCTCACTATCGATGGCCCAAGACAACCCGATCGTCGTTATGGAGACCAGCAAAGGCACAATCCAGGTAGAACTTTGGGCGGACGAGGCGCCCATCTCTGTTGAGAATTTTTTACGCTATACAGACAATGGCTTCTTCGATGGCATGATTTTTCATCGCGTTATACCTGGCTTCATGGTTCAGGGTGGTGGCTTTAGTCCCAGCATGGCGCAGAAGTCTACCTATGAAGCTATTAAGAATGAGGCCTCTGCGGCAGTCCCGAATGATCGTGGCACGCTAGCGATGGCCAGAACGAATGTCGTCGATAGCGCTACAGCTCAGTTCTTTGTGAACCTTGTAGACAATGACTTCTTGAATCAGACTAACAAGACACCAAGTGGTTTCGGTTATGCTGTATTCGGCGAAGTCATAGAGGGGATGGACGTGGTCGACGCTATTGCCAAAGTCGAAACAGGCACTGGAAGCAATGGCTTCCCGAACGTACCCGTAGAGCCAGTGATAATCATTTCAGCAAAACGCCAATAAGCTTTCTTTGCTTACAAAAAAATCCGAATTCAAACCTTTTCTCAGAAGGCTGAATTCGGACTTTTTCGTATCTAACAATCTTGCTAACACCGCCTCAGAAAATTTTAAAAGTCATTTAGTGTTTAAACAAAGGTGTGATTTTCGGGCCCTCACCAAGAGTCTGTAATGACTCCTCTTCTCGACCTTCCCACTGCGGGTCGCTGACTTCGTCTTTTGGCTCGAACCCAACTACTGCTTTCATGAGTAGCTTACGTATTTCTTTAAGGTCAATCTGCTTGCAGGCAAGCTCTAGTTTACTCAGCAAAATTTCCAATTCACCCCAAGACAAGGTCTCTTCTTTTGCACGCATAATTTTTGGGTGACCGGTGCCAGTAACCGATTCACCAATCAATAACTCTTCATAGAGCTTCTCACCTGGCCTTAGCCCTGTATATTCGATCGCTATATCGCCTCGGTAAGAGTTTTCATCTCTTACCTCAAAACCCATCAAGTGAACCATCTTCTTCGCTAAGTCGATAATTTTTATTGGTTCGTGCATATCGAGAACAAATACATCGCCGCCTGTCGCCATTGACCCAGCCTGAATCACAAGCTGCGCCGCTTCTTGTACCGTCATAAAATAACGGGTTACTTCTGGATGCGTCACTGTCACCGGCCCGCCCATGCTGATTTGTCGACGAAACAACGGCACTACAGAACCTGAAGACCCTAGCACGTTACCGAAACGCACCATACTGAATTTCGTAGCAGTTTCACGCGCAGCTAAAGCCTGTAATACTTGCTCTGCGAATCTCTTGGTGGCTCCCATAAAATTCGTCGGTCGTACGGCCTTATCTGTTGAAATAAGGACAAAGTTTTTAACTTTGAACTTTTCGGCCGCTTGCGCTGATACAAGGGTGCCAAATATATTATTCTGTACGCCCTCTACAACATTTTTCTCAACCATCGGCACTTGTTTATAGGCCGCTACGTGATAAACGGTATCAACCTTGAAACTCCTGATCGCATTTTCCATCTGCAGCCTATTTCCAACCGAGCCCAGCAAGGAAACTATCTCGATATTGTTGCCGCCTTCTATGCTCTGTAGCTTCTCTATAAGTTCCGCTTCTAATTTGTAGACCCCGAATTCGAAGGTATCTAAGAGGATTAACCGTGACGGGTTGATGGCTATGATCTGACGACATAACTCCGAGCCAATTGAACCTCCCGCTCCGGTAACCATGACCGATTGACCCGTTATACAGGCGCCCAATAATTCGGGATTGGGAGGAACTATATCGCGCCCTAAGAGATCTTCAATATCGATGTCGCGAATCTCATCGACACCCATCTTTCCAGAAACCATGTCAAACAGGTCCGGCACCGTTTTTACATGCACAGGGTGGTGTTCCAGCCGATTCAAAATTTCCTTTCGCTCGCCGTGTGTAGCCGAAGGAATTGCCAAAAATATCTGACGGACCGAGAAGCTCTCAATGAGTTCATACAAAGAGTTGGGGTTATAAACACGGATGCCGTGCACGGTATTGCCGATCATATTGTGACTGTCATCGACGAATGCGACTGGCAGATATTGATCGCCATTCTGCAACGCCACGAGAAGTTGCATACCAGAACTACCAGCGCCGTATATAATTACGGGCTCTTTCGGCCTGAAGTTTTGAATGAGACTTTGCAGAAAAACTTTGGCAAGGAATCTAGTGCCGCCGATCAGCAATACGGCAATCATCCAGAAGATTGGCAAGATAGATAGGTCCGAAGATTCCGGAGTTTTTGCGAAAAAATAGGCAGTAGCAAGCAGACAACTCGCAGCCGTAACTCCCTGCAATATCAGAAAAACGCTCTGTAAGCCCATATACAGGACCAGCGCCCTGTAGAGACCAATACGGATGAAGACCAGAATGCTGACCGTCGTTGCCAGAGAAAGATAAAAATAGAAGCGCTGATCTAGATCGAAAAAATCCTTCCCAAGCAATGCAAAAGAGAACCCTAGCGCCAGCACTATCATCAACGCATCAGCGATCATCATTAGAATCTGCTTCACAGAGCGTGATAATGGAATCGTATACAAATTCATGGCGTGCCCTCTTTATCCTTCAATCAACTAATCAACTACCTGGTGGGTCGCTGAGTATTTTGGCCTAGAATGAGAAATTCTCACGTCCCGCACCAAAGCGCTTCGCAAGTAACAACAACGGTATCAGGCCTATTACCATTATGACCAGCCCCATTTTGGGGTATTGTATGGACAACAAAGCCAGTGGCCCGAGCCAAAAAAGATTTATCAATGCTACGGTTATCGTCACTTTCGCGTGACTCTTGTAGTGCCTAGCTGCATTTTGATAGGCATGTGAGGCATGCCCCTCAAACCAGCGCTGTTTACTCTTATAGCGAACAAACAAGGTAAGGGTGGCGTCTACAACAAATACGCCCAAGAGCAAAACCCATGCCCATACAGTCATGCTGCCATGGTGCAGTGACAATAGCGCCATCACCCCCAGGGTAAATCCAATAAAGCTGCTACCCACATCTCCCATAAATATTTTAGCTGGGGCCCAATTCCACAGGAGGAACCCTCCCGCAGCGGCAGCGAAACTCGCAGATAGCAGAGTCAGAATGGCGTCACTGTTTATAACAATTACTACTGACACTAGGTTTACAGCGATCAATTCCGTCGCTGCGATGCCATCTATTCCGTCCATAAAATTATAGAGATTTAGCAACCAGACCAGCGCAAATATCGCCAATACATTCAGCAAGATTGATTCGGAAAAATTGAAGAAACCAAAATCTATAGCTGGCACATCGCCTAGGCAATATACAACATAGGCTGAAGCTAGGAACTGCGCCGGGATACGCCAACGAACGTCCAATTGCTTAATATCATCCACGATACCGATACACGCGATCACGATCGCCGTCATTAAGGCGGCAAACTCATTCGCAGGGATTTGGTCGGTAAAATAGCAGTAGGCAATTACCAATAGAACCAAAGCGACTATCGAAACCCCTCCTCCAACAGGAACAAGGCCCGAATGGGCGCTTCTGGAGACAGGGACAGCTACGAGCTGAACTCGCTTAGCCATCCAACGAAACAATCCCGTTAGGATTGCGGAACCGAGAAAAAGTAGACTACATAACAGCAATAAAGACATCAAATTCAAGCCTGCCAGTAATCAGTATGGGGGGCACCATTATAACGAGCTTTTAGAAATATTCAGTAATAAAATCAGGCACTTTCAAAACACATTGAAAGTGCCTTATCGATCACTCTGCCGAGTAAACAGCGCCTACTTATTGACTACTATTATACGCTGTCTATTCTTCTCAACGGTCGCAGGCCCGATGCCTTTCACATCGGCCAGCTCTTCCACTGAATGAAAGTTGCCAAACATTTCACGGTAGGCGACAATTTCTTGCGCCTTCGTGAGGCCGACGCCATCTAACGCTGCGGCTATTGCCATTGCATCGGCGCTATTAACATCCAACATTTGAATTTGCTGCGTGCTATCGGGCTGGGCTTCAACCGCTAGGCCAACTGCTGAAAATGCCAACAGGACAGCGACCATCGCCAGCCTAGGAAGGGCTAGTCTAATCATAGTAATTTCCTTATCGCTAAAATTAACAAACAAAAGTTAAGAAAGTTAAATAAAAACAGCATTGGCTGTTTTCTATAGCTTAGTAAAGAAATCAGCTAACGCTAGCTATGGCGGAATTAAACTCCAGTAGTGCTTCATTGGGCGAATCCGCCTGCGTAATGGGCCGGCCAACAACGAGATAATCACTCCCGCTGCGCATGGCCTCTAGAGGCCCGAGAACGCGCTTCTGATCACCAGTGGCATCGGTAGCGCGGCGTATGCCGGGCGTTACTAGACAGAAGTCCGCCGGTAGCTGAGCCCTTAGCAGACGCGTTTCAGCAGCAGAACAGACAACACCATCTAAACCAGCATCGCGAGCAAGGAATGCTAGTTTGCTCACCTGCTCTTCTGGACTGCCGTCGATACCTATCTGGTTTAGGTCAATCTGAGCCAAGCTAGTTAGTACGGTAACAGCGATTAACTTAGGGCGCTGACTTCCAAATTCTAGCAAGGCCTCTCTCGCCGCCTCCATCATAGCCTGGCCGCCAGATGCATGAACGTTCAGCATCCAGACTCCCATATTTCCCGACACATTCACCGCCTTTGCCACAGTATTCGGAATATCATGGAACTTCAAATCGAGAAATACTTCGAAGCCTCGGCCCTGTATTTGTTTAAGCAAATCGGGACCACAGGCGGTATACAATTCTTTACCAACTTTGAGGCGGCAAAGTTCGGGATCTAAGCTATCGACGAGGTTGAGAGCAATCTTGGCCTCATTGAAATCTAGAGCTACTATTATTCTTTTTTCCACAGGCACTCCGATAATACTTACCGTTTTAAAATTGTAATCAGCAACTACTCTTGAGAAGCACTGCTTACTTGACGAGCCGACAGATCATTAATGGGACTAATCTTGTCCCACTGCTTACAGCTGGGACACATCCAAAAAAAGCTTTTAGTCTCAAAACCACAGTGATGACAGCGGTACTCCGAACTTGCCTGAGTCTGCTCCTTCACTAGATTCAGCAATGATTCGAGACTACTAGCAACATTTTCATCAACTTCGTCCAATTGCACTCCTAGGAGCTCAATCAAAACAGCCGCTGATGGCGAATGTTCTAAATGTTCCCTAAGCAACTTTATAGCCTCAAGGTTTCCAGAGCTTGCTTTAGTTATCTTGACTAGCATTAGCGCCGCTTCGGTGCTTGAGTCTTCTAGCACCATTTTCCAAAGCAGTTTTTCAAAGTCGGCTCTTGTCCCGAGACTGTCATGGCAGGATGCCAAGGGCTCAAGTAATTGCGCTATGAACTGCGGCTTTGCCGTTCGAACGCGTAACAACTTTTTTATGGCCGCCTTATAGTTTCCTTCGCGCTGCTCGATGTCCGCCAGCAATAGCATCGCCCGAATACTCTTACGCTCGAATGTAAAAGCGCGTTTTATCTCCGATCTAGCTTGTGTGTCCTGGTTGTTATGAAGGTGCTGTTGTGCGATTTCACAGCAATAGTGAGCAGCTCCACCTAACAATGCGGGGTCTTTTCTAAGCTGCACATTTTTTAGCAATGCAGATGAACAGCTTATGGCATTTTCCCATTCCTTCTCTGTCTGGTAGATCGTGATCAGCTGTCGAAGCGCATCCCATTTAGCTTCTCCACCATCATCCAGAACCTCTTTTAGGAGGCGTTCTGCCCTATCTAGCAATCCAGCTGCAA
>CAJXQP010000112.1 GCA_913058275.1 uncultured Gammaproteobacteria bacterium
CTCTATTCGTCGGCAGCGTCAGATGTGTATAAGAGACAGGTCAAGAGTCAGCGAACGTTTGTTGCGGTTAAATGCTTGGAAAGACAGGCTGTCCAGGTTACCTAAATCACCCCCGGGGCCCATCTGACGGATCGGGTCGCCCTTCTGCGCTCGATTTTCGATCTTAATGACTTCGGCACCCAAATCAGCCAATTGCAAGGTACCGTAGGGACCCGCCGCGTAATGTTCGACCGCGATGACGCGTACACCCTCCAACGGCAGCATCAGGCCGGGTTCCGCGAGACTATACGTACCAAAATGATGACCCGTTGCATTTCATTGATGCCTTCGCCGGTAGTGCTCTTTAATGCCAGAACCTTAGTCGGCATCGATAATCGCTTGCTGCACTGCTTTCTCATAATCGCTCTGCACTGCTGAAACTAGTCTATTGAAGTTGACCCAATTTTAGGATGGGCCATCAACCATTCCACCACAGTCGTGCTGAATGAGCCTGAGAGTGCGGGAATATGTGCGCCATCAGTGATGGTCCATAATTCAGCTGAGCCGCCGATTCTGCAGTTATTATCATAGCGAACAACGATCGAATCTAAGCCCGGCAAATTGCGGTCGAGATCAAGCTGCGCGACCTCGGATCCATCAATGTCGCAACCATTGTAACCGGCCCAACGCTCCACTGTTTCAACCGCACTTGGATAGATATTCCCTCTAAGAGCGCCCCCTTCATAGGCAATGGCATTATCATCAGTCCCGTGAATATGAAGTATGTGAACAGGGTTTACAAGTGCTGGGCCCGCTACCGTAGCGCCGGCTCCGGTTAAACTTGCGACTGCGGCAATTTCCTGAGAATTCTCAAAGGCGGTTCGATACGCCATGAAGCCGCCGTTTGAGTGGCCTATTAAATACACGCGATTGCCATCAATATTATATTGGGACTTTATTCTGCTGATGATAGTCATTAAGTAATCTACATCACTTATCTGACTACCCTGAAAATTGCAGCAGGCATCAGAAGCGTTCCAGAACCATGCCTGATTACCTTGAGTTTCTCGCTGACCATTAGGGGCAGCGAACAAGTATCCATAGTTAGTCGCCAGTGCGCTAAATTTCATGTAGGCGTCCTGTTCGGCACCCGCATTGCGACCATAGCCATGTAACAAAAGAACTAGGGGGGCAGGAGTTGAGGCTTCGTAGCCAGCAGGAACAGTCAAGGATAATTCTCCTCGTCCTGTGTCAATTGATTGCGCTGCAGCGAAATTAACGCTTATCAGTAATGCCAGGGATAGGCAGTTGATAACTATTTTGCCCATGTGCAGCTCCTCTTTTTTTCAAATTTAGCAACTTTTGAATTAGCAGTAGTCCGCGTAATCAAAGAAAAGAAAGGGACACTTACAGTTTAATGGCTTAAAGATCAGAGGAAGGGGCGCCAATGGTTTAGTTACACTATCAGCACCCCTTAAAATTCCTGGCTAATCCATAATCGCTTGATGCACCGCGTTCTCGAAATCTCTCTGCACCTGGGGAACTGGCTGCTGAATCATGATGACTCCAGTGAGCTCTTCCGCCGGGTCGCTCCAAGAGCGCGTACCTAAAGCGCCACCCCAACCAAACGCTCCCTTTGAGCGACGCTCATTAGATTCCTCAGTAGTTGCTACGGTATAACCAAAACCTTGGTCACTAACCCCTGGCATGGCATTGAATAGATCCCCCACTTGATTGCTCGACATCAACTCTACAGTTTGAGGCTTTAACAACCTGTTGCCGAAAAGTTCTCCGCCGTTTACCAGCATCTGCTCGAAGCGCAGATAGTCGCCTGCTGTACTTTTAAGTCCATAGGAGGCCCCGAAATAAGTCGAATGACTCGTATCATAGATAGCCGAGTTAGGCGGAGTAGCGGCGTCGCTGCCGACGATATCGATAAGACGATCCTGATATTCTTCGGGCACGTTCCACCACGTGTCGTTCATACCGAGAGGCTCGAATATGCGCTGCTGTACGAATTCATTAAAAGATAAACCAGATTCGATTTCAATAATTCGTGCGATTACATCCAGTGCGGTGGCGGCGCTGTACCGCCAACGATCCCCGGGCTGAAAATCTAGCACAATGTCGCCGTACTTCGGTACGTTCGTGGCAAGCGAAGTACGTGTATCTAACCACATAATCGCATCCTCCGAGATAGCGCTACCTAAGCCTCCAGAGGCGATCCCCGATGTATGTGTGAGTATGTCATGCACCGTAATCTCGCGTTCGGCGGGCACTAAGCGGTGCTCAGGAACGTTGGTCGGAAGTACGAAGGGCGGACTGATATCCTCATCCACTGGATCGCGCAGTACTGCCACCTGCATTTCTGCAAATTCTGGAATCCACTTGCTGACTGGATCGCTAGGCTGAATCAATCCCTGCTCTATCAACATCATTGCTGCAACACCAAGTATAGGCTTGGTAGAACTCATCATTATGAACAGAGCATCCTCCTGCATGGGTTTGTCATCGGTTACATTCATGAGCCCATGCGTCTCGAGGTGGACTATTTTGCCGCGCCTAGCAACGGCAGTAACAGCGCCCTGAATAGTGCCTGCATCAATATGTCCTTGTATAACATCGTTAATGCGATTTAGTTGTTCTGTAGACATGCCGACTTCTTCAGCGCTGCTCGCCCAGGGCAAATCATCCGCAAAGCTTAACCCGCTGAACCCGCTGAACCCACAGAAGACTAAAGCCAGTAAAGGCAGAAATCGCTTGCTGGTGAAATAATTTTCCATTATCTAAGACCTTATTTCCTTTGATTTATTTGTTAGCTGTTGGTCAATGTATCACTAGCCTTCGGCCTACATTTTTTTCTTGCCCGTAAAAGTACCCATGGTATTCCCTTGCACAATAACTGAGCCTTTAACCGTACCGTCACTTTCTAACTCTCCTCGGTAAGTTATGTCCGCGCCCAGCGCAGCACTTGGGAATGTAAATTCGAAATTGTTACCCTCATAGGTTCCAGCAATTGGTCCATTTGCCAGTTGTCCAAAGTAGTTTCCGGACATTTTTCCTTCGGCTTCTTGAGCCAGTGTAATCTCTGCATTTCCACTACCTGCATCGCCTAATACAACGGCAAAAGCCCAATCGCCACTTACATCAGCAGATGCAAGTTGTGCGAAAAGTGAAAAGGTAAAAAGTACTAGTGCGTTGCGAATAATTATTCTCATTTTAAATTTCCTATAGGATTCAGATGGAACTGAAAATTAAGTAAATAGTCATTGGATATAAAGAGAAAAAAGGCATGTGGTTTTACTCTATGCCCTTCTGCTCAGCATTATAAAACTGGCACTACTCTGTATCTACTCAGCAATTTCGACAGATTCTGGTATCAGTCGAGCAATCTGGCTGCCTTCGATATGCTCAAGCAGAAGAAATATCTCGCCATCTACGCCCGACTCTATGTCCCGCACTCTGGCGAAGTCATCCAACAAGATTTCCTGCTCAATCTCTCTTCTTCCATCAATACTGATACGGAAGAGTTCTCGCGATTTTAAGGTGCCCATCAATACGTCGTTCTTCCATTCAGGGAAGGCATCACCTTGATAGAAAATAAAACTGGACACCGCAGGTGACGGTGTAAAATCTACGATGGGCATTTCAATATCTTCGAGTCGGAAGAACTCTAATTCATCCCTACCATAGTTCACTTCGGAGCCAGAGTAGTTGATGCCAAGACTGTGTAACGGCCAACCGTAATTACCGCCAGGCTCAATGATGTTGAGTTCGTCTCCCCCTCGCGGGCCATGTTCTGTGCTCCACAATTCATCACTGAGCGGGTTGACTTCTAAACCCTGAGGACTACGATGCCCCCTGCTCCAAATACTATCTAGAGCACTGTCATCGCCAACATAGGGGTTGTCCTCGGGAATGCTGCCATCAAGATTGACGCGGTGTATTTTCCCCCAGGGTAAGGCCAGGTCTTGCACACCTGACATAGTATTGGGGCTCCTGGCACCTATTGAAAAGAAGAGATGTCCTTCACTGTCAAAGGCTGTTCTTCCGCCAGCACCGATGTCAGAGCCGATTTGATAGCTTGCCTTGTCGAATTCGATGATAGTTTCCTGGTCAACCCATTGATCACCTTCTATTCGGCCTCTAACAACTTTGTTCATGCTCGCTGCACGGTTAAATTGGCGGCTCATGGTATTACAATCTTCGCAGCGGTCTGAAAAGTGCAAATAGATCCAACCGTTGTCAGCGTAGTCAGGATGCAGTATCACTTCCAGCATCCAGCCAACACCAGCACGGGGATTTTCCTCATTGTGATAGGCCTTTGGCGTGCCCTGAATCATTGTGGACTGTTGACCATCGGCAGAGATTAAACGCAGCCCTCGTGTTTTCTCGGTAACGAGAAACTGTCGGCCTGGCAGAATCGCCATTGAGAAAGTAAGCTGATCAAGCCCTTCGACCACCGGCTCCACCGTAAATGCATGTTTGTTGCTGGCGACAACACCTTCAGGGAACTGCATTGGAGTACGGACATTGAACTCACCGTATGGCATCGAGTCTCTTTGCTCAACGATGAATACTGCCAGTGTTCTTATTTGAGTTGTGGTAAGAGTCTCCGACCAAGCAGGCATTCCTGCATCGGGATAACCCTCTGCGATACTGACAGCCACTTCTTCAAGTGACTGGCCGTGGAGAAGATCGCTACCCACAAGCGGCACACCAATCGCTTCTCCTTGTAGTTCATTACCATGGCAGACCGCACACTCTTGCTCATAGAGGGCCTCGAAGGCCGGGGCACGTTCTGCGGCGGCGTAAAGATTGCCCGTGCTAACCGAAATTAAAGACACGATGAGCAGAACAAAAAGAGAAATGAAGAGCTTTCTAGGTTCAGTAGAGTCTTGTGAAACACAATGCATAAGGGTTTCCTAAAAGTGATCTAATGTAATTAACTAACGGAGGATGCTTGCTTACTGAGCAAGGGCATCCCTTTCGGCTCTTCTGGCACCTGCTAGTATTCCAGGTAAAGAGTAATTCCCTTCGTGGCAGGCATATTCGAACAACGCCGTCTCTTTATAGAAAGAAAATTCTCCACCCCAGGTCTGGGTGTAGATAGCTGGATCTTCCACTGTAAATTCATAGAAAATTTCATCGTCTGACCAGCGAGTCATTCGCTCGGTAACCTTTCCTGTGGGCGAGATGTAGGAGCCTTGTAGTGGATAGGTATTGATGGTTTCAATAACCAGCGTATTGCCCTCGTATCTGGCTATGGAATCACCGAACCAAGGCTGAAGATCTTCATTATTGTGTTCGTCAGCAAGTGGAATGATGCGCACCTCATGGCCCATTTCCGACATGAGCAGGACATGATCGTTAGTTTGTACGAATTGGTAATTATTGTTGTAGATACCGTTTTGCATTACCGGACCTATTATGCCGCCGAAGGCAATGCAACGTTCACTGACAGGTCTGGTTTCAGGACCATCGAAGCTACCGATTGTTGGTAAGTGGGATGCTCTGCGCAGTGAACGACCGCCTTCTTTATAGGGAATCCGGCCATTGGCAGGTTCGGTGACCCAGGAGCTGCGAAACTCACCCTTAACCAACCCCATGGTAAATCCAGTATCGACCCAAAATGCGTTATGCCCGCGCGACCCGAATGCTGCCGCACCCTCCTCAGCTTCGGTTATTGCGTTGTTCTGCTGCTGCCTGTCTAGACTCATCCAGAAAGAACCCTGAGCCATTTCATAGGCTACCTCGTCACTTAGTACGAGTCCGTCAATCCCAGGCCTTCTTTCCATGCGGGTAATAGAGCGATTTGTCCAAATACCCTGAAAATCCGGCGCGCCGAACTCTGTTAGTTGGGGCACGTAACCGGGGGCTTGAGAGTACGCTAAAGGCGCTATGGCCAGCAGTGTGAGTACAACGCTCGTGTGTAGATTCTTAAAATTAGGCATAAATAGTTCCAGTTTTATTGAGCGCATGAATCCGAGTCGTACTTACATCATGCAGAGAGCTAAGTAAGTAATCCTCAAATAGTGAGCCAGCCTCATTATCGATGACCCATATTGTGCAGAGGACCTTTAGATGGACTAAGAATACTTAGTTTCGAAACCACAATCAAAAGTAATTCAATTGTTTTATCTTGGTTAAGCGTCCGTTCGTCCGTTATTGAGCCGAACTCACTTTTGTGGCATATTGGCGGCTATCCATAGACCTAAACACCGGAGCGCACACTTCTTTGAGCATCGCCACTGTCACGAAAATACGACGGCCTTCTAAACAACAGCGCATCGACACTATTGTAGAGTCCGCACGAAAAGTGTTCTGTTCCTCTGGTTTCGAAAAGGGATCCATCGATATGATTGCGAGGGATGCAGGTATAGCGGAAGGGACGATTTATCGCTACTTCGACAGCAAGCGCGACTTACTCGATGAAGTTTTGCGTCGTCACTACTCTGTCCTGTTTGACGACGTCCAACAAACATTGCCGAACATTGAAGGACCCGGCAACCGGCTACGCTATTTGATTCGTCGAATTCTTCTCATGATTTCTGAAGATCGCAGTATGTGCGGGCTACGTACAATTCACGCGCGCCAAGTAGATAACGAACGTCCATCACTCTCCCATGATCAAAACCGCAGAATGGCGATTTTGATGACGAATGAAATCAAGGCGGGTATGGCGGAGGGCTCATTTCGCATAGACACTTCACCAAGCATTGTATGCTACATGATTGGTGGCGCAGTCGAGATAACCGAGTATTCCTTCATGAAAACTGGAAAGGCGATTGATATAGACCAAATAACAGAATCGATTTGGCGAACAATCCACGGCGGCATGAGCTCAAGCGATGCAACTGCAGAATCACTGACCGGTTTAGTTGAGCGGTTTGAGAAAGCCGCCGATCGATTGGACCCAAAGTGAAAGATGAAATGCAGACAGATGGCTTAGATTTACCCTTTTGATCTGCATGTTCTCGAAGATAGTGACTACCCGGAATCAATAATGCGAAACACATTAATCAAGTTTGGCCTCATGACCTTTTCAATACTCGGATTAGCGGCATGTGAAAAAGCAGACTCGCTCGGATCTTTGCCACATGCAGGTGACATTGTTTTTACCGAGATCATGCCGCTTGATACAGCAGGCAGCTCTAACTGGGCGGAGCTTTACAATACCAGCGACACCAGTATCCAATTGCAGCAATGTATAATCAGCAATAGAACCGGACAAATACTGACAATATCTGAATCGTTGATAGTTGAGCCAGAGCACTTCGCAGTCTTTAGTAGTAATGCTGTTGAAAGTACCGTACTACCACCATCTTTAAGCCAGCCCAATTTCGATTTTCCTGCAGATGATTTCCAACTGAACTCTAACGAAACTCTAAAGTTGCTTTGCGACAACCGATTAATCGATCAAATAACATATGACGTTGATTCGCCAGAATATATGGACATTACAACTTCTTGGCAGCGGCACTATCGTCCTAACGAACCCGCAGACTCTATAAGCGACGCCTGGTGCTACACGAACCCACTTGAAAACTATGAATACGGGTCTGCAAAATTCGCAACACCGGGTAGAGCAAACTCATTTTGTTCTTCAATCGCGCCTTTCATCGCCTACGACAATCAGGCAGCCGTGATGATCGAGGGTATAGACCTGGAAGCTACCTTACGCGTGGCTGAGGCGGAGATGGCACGCAAATCCGCTACCTCAGAATTAGCAATATGGGGTATACGAGATCAAGTTATTACGCCGGAAATTGCGAGGAAGGTTTCTGAACTGTATTTCTCCAACATCGACATGCTCTATGAATCCACTCCATTCACCGCAATAGATTGGAATCACGCGGTTTGGCATTTTGCTTGGGCTATTTCTAATTTGTATCGAAATGGCGACGCTGTGATCAAAAACGAATTACAACTGGCCTATGAGGACGCACAAAAGCGACCTGAAACCCTTGATCTTTTTAAGTATATTGCCATCAACTATGTACGCGGAGAGCGCATCGTAATGGGCGATATCCACACGCCCGCGCGCGAGGCTGTGCAAAAGCTTATTGTAGCACCGGGAAACGCTGGCTACTTAAATAGCTATGAAGAATATTTTGAAAAAAGAAGGAGCCCTATAACAACAAAAGCAATCAATGCGGTCTATATCGCTGGAAAATCCCTTTCAGATTTATTTCAGTAATGCGAATAGATATGTTGTTTCGTTCGACTCAATACTGGATGAGGTACTCATGGGGGACACTCACAACTTAACAACTTAAAGAATCAGATAATCAAAGGTCAGGCACTCTGAGCGAAGGTGGACACAACCCTTTTTCACCTATTCAATGAAAGGGATCAGAGCACTTTGATTCTTTTTGAAACTGATTATCAGTTAGTGGCATATTATAAATATCCGGAGCAGACTCGATGCGGAATGACGCAGAACTTCTTGACCATATCCTCAACCTGTCTCTTATACACATCTCCGAGCCCACGAGACCGAGGCTGATCTCG
>CAJXQP010000113.1 GCA_913058275.1 uncultured Gammaproteobacteria bacterium
GAGATCAGCCTCGGTCTCGTGGGCTCGGAGATGTGTATAAGAGACAGGAATACACTCGAGGATCATTGCCGAATTTCTCGGCTGCTTCCTGATGTCCATAATCTACTCTGTAGATCTTGGGCCACAGTGGCCAGGGGTTGTCATCGCTTCGATCCAGAGGAGGTATAGACATGATCTCGAAATTTACTAATGACTGACAGCCGTGTCGCAGGGAGG
Source organism: uncultured Gammaproteobacteria bacterium (assembly GCA_913058275.1). Lineage (GTDB taxonomy): Bacteria > Pseudomonadota > Gammaproteobacteria > Pseudomonadales > Pseudohongiellaceae > UBA9145. Next base: position 217 of record CAJXQP010000113.1, read on the forward strand.
TGCCTATGCAGTCGGTACCGGTATCGCCGCCACCCATGACGATGACTTTCTTGCCCTTTGCACTTAGATAGTTGTTGTCTTGTAGCTTCGAATCCAAAAGGCTCTTCGTGTTCTTGTGCAAGAACTCCATCGCCAGATGAATGCCATCTCCTTCACGGTTTGGGATGTTAAGGTCGCGCGCGGTAGTTGCACCGGTCGCTAATAGTAGGACATCGTTGTCGTGCAATAGCTGCTCGACATCAACGCCATTCTCGCCGCTACCGCCTACGTCAGCATTGGTTACAAAGTTAATGCCTTCTTCTCTAAGTAAGTTCACGCGCCTATCGACGACGTCCTTCTCCAACTTCATGTTGGGGATGCCATACATCAGCAATCCGCCAATGCGGTCATCTCTCTCATAGACTGTTACGTTATGTCCCGCAAGGTTAAGCTGCGCTGCTGCTGCTAGTCCTGCCGGCCCTGAGCCGATGATCGCTATCTTCTTGTCGCTACGTTGCTGTGGAGGATTTGCTACTACCCAGCCATTCTCGAAACCCTTGTCCGCTATCGCGCACTCGATGTTCTTGATTGTTACTGCGGGCTCGTTAACGCCGAGGACGCAGGCTCCTTCGCAAGGTGCAGGACAAACACGCCCGGTGAATTCTGGAAAGTTATTGGTTTTATGCAATCGATCTAGCGCTTCTTTCCAGCGACCCTTGTAGATCAGATCGTTCCACTCAGGAATGAGATTGTAGACCGGGCAGCCTTCTTCAGATTGGCAAAAGGGTACGCCACAATCCATGCAGCGAGCACCTTGGCTGTTCAGGAGTTCATCATTGTGGCTTGTATAAATTTCGTCATAGTCCAGCAACCGGTCCATCGCATTGCGATAAGGTTCGGTCTGACGAGTAAATTCCTTAAATCCTGTTGGCTTTCCCATTTAGCTCTAACCCTTTCTACTGACCTTCTGGAGCGGCGTACTGCTTGCTACAGAATTATTCTAATTATCTAGTGACTAGACGGCGTTGTCTAAAACCCGCTTGTAATCCGTTGGCATAACCTTGGCAAAATGCCGCAGGCTCTGTTCCCAATTGTCGAGTATGTTCTTCGCTACCGGCGAATCGGTATACAAGAAATGCTTCTTGATCATCGCCTTTAATTCCAGAATATCGTCGATGGAGGCGAGCGGCTCGAGTTCGAAAGTGCCTGTATTGCATTGCTTCGGGAAATCGTTTTCCGGATCCCATACATAGGCGATACCGCCGCTCATGCCGGCACCAAAATTTCTACCAGTCTTCCCTAAGATGACGACGCGGCCGCCAGTCATGTATTCACAGCCGTGATCGCCTATGCCTTCGACTACGGCTACGGCTCCGCTGTTTCTGACGGCAAATCTCTCAGCGACGATACCCCTGAAGTAAGCTTCGCCTGCGGTTGCGCCATACAGATTAACGTTGCCTGCAATGACACTCTCTTCGGCTTTGAAGGTGGAGTTCTTCGGTGGATAGACGATGATCTTGCCGCCGGAGAGGCCCTTGCCGACGTAATCATTGGCATCGCCCTCTACGGTGAGGGTTATACCCTTAGCCAACCAAGCGCCTAAACTTTGCCCCGCGGAGCCATTGAGCTTAATATTGATAGTATCTTCGGGCAGCATGGCCTCTTTCCAACGCTTTGCCACTTCATTTGACAACATGGTGCCCACAACACGATTCGTGTTGATAATCTCAGTCTCAATATCGACCTTGTCGCCCGTCTCTAGTGCCAATCTAGACAGTCGAATCAATTCGTTGTCCAGCGCCATGTCGAGGCCGTGATCCTGGTCCTTAGTCTTATAAAACTCAGTGCCCTCAAAAACGACCTTGGCCGGCTGCAGCATGTTGCTGAGGTCTATGCCATCCGCCTTCCAGTGGTCGATAGCCTGATCCATCTTCAGCAGGTCGACGCGTCCTATCATTTCGTTCACGGTGCGAAAGCCTAATTCGGCCATTATGCTGCGCATATCTTCAGCAACCATAAACAGGTAGTTCACCACGTGCTCGGGTTTTCCCTTAAATTTGGCACGTAGTTCGGGATCCTGAGTAGCAATTCCGACTGGGCAGGTATTGAGGTGACACTTGCGCATCATGATGCAGCCCAAGGTGATTAGCGGCGCGGTGGAGAATCCATATTCTTCTGCGCCAAGTAACGTAGCAATGGCGATGTCGCGTCCAGTCTTCAATTGACCGTCGGTCTGCAGCGTGACACGAGAGCGCAAATTATTCATAACAAGCGTCTGGTGGGTTTCTGCCACGCCCAATTCCCAAGGCAGGCCTGCATGCTTAATAGAAGTAATAGGAGACGCGCCGGTACCGCCGTCGTGTCCGGCAATGACGAGGTGATCGGTCTTCGCTTTGGTTACACCAGCGGCGATTGTGCCAACACCAACTTCAGCAACAAGCTTCACGCTAATACGCGCTTCGCGGTTCGCATTCTTCAGATCATGGATTAGCTGAGCGATGTCTTCTATTGAATAAATATCGTGGTGTGGCGGTGGACTGATGAGTCCCACGCCTGGAGTAGAGTGACGAATACGTGCGATCTTCTCATCGACCTTGCCGCCAGGAAGTTCCCCGCCTTCGCCCGGCTTCGCGCCCTGCGCAATCTTAATTTGTAATTCATCGGCGTTCGTTAGATACCAAGCGGTAACTCCAAATCTTCCCGAGGCAACCTGTTTGATGGCAGAACGTTTCGAATCGCCGTTACGCAACTGGTTAAAGCGTTCTGGATCTTCGCCGCCTTCACCCGTATTTGATTTGCCGCCCATGCGGTTCATCGCAATCGCCAATGTTTCGTGGCTCTCTGCAGAGATCGAACCGAAGCTCATGGCGCCCGTTGCGAATCGCTTTACGATTTCGCTAGTTGGCTCAACTTCGCTAATAGGAATCGCTTCGATAGAGTCGGTGTTAAAATCGAGCAGGCCTCTAAACGTGCAGCGTCGTGTCGCGTCTTCATTCGAATGTTTCGCGAAGGCTGCATAGGCTTCTGAGCTGTTGGTGCGTGCCGCGATCTGTAAGTTCGCAATAGTGTCCGGGTTCCACATGTGTGCTTCACCACCGGAGCGCCAATGAATATCTCCCGGGTTTGGAAGTACGGGGATGCGATCACTGTCACGCTTGGGAAAGCCCAAGGCATGACGACGTTCTGTCTCTTGCTTAAGCACGTCGAGGTTGACGCCTTGTACTCGCGAAGCAGTGCCAGTAAAACAGCGCGCGACTACATCGTCTGCCAAGCCGACCGCCTCAAATATTTGAGCGCCTTTATAAGAATGGAGCGTGGAGATGCCCATTTTCGCCATGACTTTCAACATCCCCTTGGCGACACCTTTCTTATAGCCAGCGACAAGTGCATCTTCATCCGCGAACAATGCACCAAGAAGGCCTTCTTGCTGTGCTTGCCACAACGCCTCAAAGGCGAGATAAGGATTAATGGCATCTGCGCCATAACCAGCCAGCAGGCAATGATGATGTACTTCTCTGGCTTCGCCAGTTTCGATTATTAAACCGATCTGTGTTCGTTTGCGCGCTTTTATAAGGTGCTGGTGCACGGCACCACAGGCGAGTAATGCACTCAGAGGAGTGCGTGAGCTGGAAGTAAGTCGGTCGGAAAGTATCACGAATGCAAAGCCATCATCGATAGCTGCTTCAGCCTCTGCGCAGATACGATCTAAGGCGCTCTCGAAGCCATTGTCTTCGCCACTGGCGAATGTGCTATCGATCAACTTCGTCTTCATGCCGCGATAGTCCATGTCGCGGATATCGCTCAGCTGCTGATTGGATAGGATCGGGTGATCGAGGCTTAGCCTATGCGCCTGCTCGGGAGTGGTTTGCAATAAATTGCCTTCCGGACCGATAAAACAGCGCAGCGACATAACTATTTCTTCACGAATCGAGTCAATAGGAGGATTCGTAACCTGAGCAAACAGCTGCTTGAAATAGTCGTAGATCATGCGTGGCTTATCGGACAGACAAGCAAGCGCAGAGTCATTTCCCATGGAGCCGAGTGGATCACGCGATTCAGTTAACAGAGGAATTAACATGAACTTCATCGTCTCAGTGGTGTAACCGAAAGCCTGCATGCGTTGTAGAATATTTTCGCCGTCTAGGGAGTGCGCGGCACTGCCGCTTGCTAAGTGGCCAAGTGTAACTTTTTGCTCGGCAAGCCACTCGCCATAAGGCCTCTTACTGGCTATCGTGTTCTTTACTTCTTCGTCGGGGATTAGGCGCCCTTCTTCGAAGTCTAGCAAAAACATCTTGCCGGGTTGCAGGCGGCCTTTTAGTTTTACATTTTCGGGTTCGACATGCACCACGCCAACTTCTGAGGCCATGATGACCTTGTCGTCATGGGTTACATAGTAACGGCTCGGGCGTAGTCCGTTGCGGTCAAGCACTGCACCTATATAGTGGCCATCCGAGAACACGATGGATGCCGGTCCGTCCCAAGGCTCCATCAACGCGGAGTGGTATTCGTAGAAATCTTTCTTAACCTGAGCCATGTTTGTGTCGGACTGCCAGGCTTCGGGAATCATCATCATCACTGAGGCAGGTAGTGATCGACCCGACATAAGCATGAATTCCAACACAGCATCGAAGCTGCCCGAGTCCGAGCAGTCGTCATCAATAACTGGAAAAATAGTTTTGAGCTTGTCGCCAAAAACATCTGTCTTGGCCTTACCCTGGCGAGCTACCATCGAATTGACGTTGCCACGAAGCGTATTGATCTCGCCGTTGTGACTCATGAAACGATTCGGCTGTGCTCTATCCCATGAGGGGAAAGTATTGGTACTAAAGCGGGAGTGCACCATCGCCATATGGGTTTCGAAATCGGGATTCGTAAGATCGCCATAAAAAGGAAATAACTGTCCAGGGGTTAGCATGCCTTTATAGACGATGACCTTAGTGGACAGGCTGCAAGCGTAAACTTGCTTCGCCTCTGTTAAGGAAGTGTCCTGTCGCAGGCGGTGTGTAAATCGCTTGCGAATAACGTAGAGCTTTCTTTCGAACTGCTCCTGATCCAGATCTGCCTCGGCGGTTATAAAGAGCTGCTCGATCCTTGGCTGCGCCATCAGCGCGGCTGGTCCTACATCGGCACCCTTGGCGTCGATGGGTACCTCTCTCCAGCCGACGAGGGACTGACCTTCTTCGGCGATAATTTGATTAATTGCCTCGCGGCAAATGTGTCTTTCTTCGTCTATCTGCGGGAGGAATATGTTGCCCACCGCGAACTGACCCGCAGCGGGAAGGTCGGTATCGAATTCGGTTTTTGCCACTTTATGAAAGAAGGTGTTCGGTAGCGCCATCAAGATGCCCGCGCCATCGCCGCTATTCGCCTCGAAGCCACAACCCCCGCGGTGATCCATGCGGGAATTGAGGTGATAGGCATCTAACATTATCTGGTGGCTAGGTTTACCCTTAATGTTTGCAACGAATCCAACACCGCAGGAATCTTTTTCCTGAGATGGGTCATAGAGTCCTGTTTTTTCAGGATACCCAAACTTCAAAGGGATGCGGTTTTCGTTGCTCATAGTCACTAGTTTCTCGTGCAGTAGGTGCTACTCAGTTCTTTTCTTGTTCCGCAACTTCCTCTCCCATTGAGACAGGGCCTCTCGGGTCACAAGGCGGTACTACGCTGCTGAATTTGATCCCAGGATCCCTAGATAGGGCCTGACTATTCAATCTGCTCCCCCTGAATGCGAGTATCTAAGCGATGCTTGAGCTCCACAGAAACAGCCGGTCACAATACCATCGCATCAGAATATGTCAAGATCGACGGGGCCTTGAGCCAGACAGTTCTGCCAATGTATTGTCATAATGCAGGCCAATTATTCTGAGTGGACCTCGCCCAAATCCTGAGCAAGCGATGGCGGGAAAAGCCATTTATTATTGTGAGTTTTAGGATGAGTTAGAGATATGTTCGTCAATGCAGGAGAAATCCGCGGGAACGACCAAAATACATGCTGTTCACGGGTTTCGGTTGCTTGATAAAAAGCAAAAGGTGATCTATTCTAACCGACGCTAACTACCTAATAAGATAAACAATTATTGCGAATAGTTCTCATTTAGATTAAAAATTCAAAATCAGAATTCCTGTCCACATTACGGAGGCGAATGTAAACCGTGAATCCAAAACTAACCCGTAGACGCTTTATCAAAGGGGTAATAGCCTCTGGTGCAGCTGCCACTTCAACCACAATCTGGTACTCGGCCAATGGCCAGTCAAGACCCGCTGGTGCAGTGGAACGTATGATCAGAATAAACATCAACGGCCAAATGCGAAATGTAGACGTGGCTCCACAGGAGACATTGGCATCTACCTTGCGCTACAAGCTAGGCCTAACAGGCACGAAGCTAGGGTGTAATCGCGGCGAATGTGGCGCGTGTACCGTTCTGGTTGACGATGTTCCAAGCTATGCCTGCTCGGTGCTGACGCATTCAGTCAAGAATATGCGCATCGAATCAGTAGAGGGTCTAGAGGCCGCCAACGGCGACCTTCACCCCGTGCAACAAGCCTTTGTGGATGAGCTTTCCCCACAGTGCGGCTACTGCACGCCAGGTCAGGTTATGTCCGCTGTAGGTTTACTGCGTTCTAATCCCAACCCAACTAGAGAAGAAGCACGACAAGCTATGGCAGGCAACATCTGCCGCTGTGGTTCTTATGATTCTTACCTTAACGGCGTCATGCGCGCAGCACAAATAGGATAATCAACATGGCATATATGCATATTGGTAAAGATTTTGTTCCACCAGATGTGCCTGGCAAGGTTACAGGCCGCATTAAGTACGCTGAAGACTATGCTCGAGATGGCATGGTGTACGCCCGATTACTGACTAGCCCCGTTCCTCACGGTCGAGTTGTCGATATTGACGCCTCTGCAGCTCTTGCGATGGAAGGTGTGTTCGGCATTTTGACAGCCGACGACGTCTATCCAGATGGCGAACCACAGAGTCCGGGTCTTAAAGTGTTAACGAATGAGCCTACTCTTATGGGAGAACCCATTCTTGCAGTAGCAGCTATAGACGAGAAGACGGCGGAAGATGCTATCGCCGCAATTTCACTGACAATCGAAAGACTACCTTTTGTCCTAGACCCACTAGATAGTCTTCAAGAAGGTGGGGCCAATGCCTACAACGGCGGCAACACTTTCATCTTCAGAGAGGGTTTCGCGGAAGAAAAATGGACTGCAGACCAGGTTGCCAGTTTTAGAAGTGGTAACGAGCCAACGGCTGAAGCGCTACAGAGCTGGGAATACGGCGATCTTGCAGCAGGCTTTGCAGCTGCCGATTTCGTACATGAAACTACTTTTTCAACTGCCGGCTATCCACATATGTCCATGGAGCCTAGAAGCGCCATGGCCTATTGGGAAAATGGTAAATGTTTTCTACACGGTACTTCCCAGAGCTTGAGCGCAATCGCCGAGCCTATGGCAGCAATCGTGGGTGTGCCTCTGGAAGACTTCGTCTTCATCAATGAGGCAACCGGTGGCGGTTTTGGCCAGCGTGCTCGCGCAGGAAGTATCCCGAGCATGGCGATTCCAGCCAAACTCTCACAGAAAATTAATCGCCCAGTGATGATGCGTGTAACGCGTGAAGAAGAATTCACCATTGGCGGAGCTAGACAAGGCCTACAAGGCTGGCTGAAAGTTGGATTCAAGGCTGACGGCTCTATGTCTGCCATGGATATGTACTGCATATCTGATAACGGCGGCAAAGGCGGCGGTGGCGATGCAAATTCTGCTGCAGCGGGTGTGAGTGCTCTTTATCAGACAGAAGCAATGCGCTTCCGCAATACTTCTATCGGTACTAATACTGGACACCGTGGAGCACAGCGTGGTCCAGGTGAGAATCAGATCATGGCTGTAATGGCGCCTATTATGGATAAGGCAGCCGAAACACTTGGCTTAGATCGTCTAGAGATTCGCAAGCTTAACGCCGCACAAAACGGAGATGTGAGTGGGCCAAGAAGCACGCCTTTTACCAGCGCCTACATGCCCGAAGCGTTAGAGATGGGCGCAGCGCAGTTTGACTGGGAAGGCAAGAAAGGCCGTGCCAGACAAACTAATGGTAGCAAGGTGAGAGGCTTTGGCATCGGTCAGGGATATCACAATGCCGGTCGCAGTGGCATGGATGGAATAGTTCGGTTAATGCCAAGCGGACGGCTACAAATACACAATGGTGTTGGTAACCTTGGTACTTATTCTGTCTCTTATACACATCTGACGCTGCCGACGAATAGAGAGG
>CAJXQP010000114.1 GCA_913058275.1 uncultured Gammaproteobacteria bacterium
TTCGTCGGCAGCGTCAGATGTGTATAAGAGACAGCTATAGCGGTTACCTAGATCGCAGACGCACACATGTTTATGTGTACACGCCAAATAGCGACACAACTGTCCAGCTTACCTTTGGTGACTACGATGACTCCAATCCCGTATGGAGCCCCGACGGCAAATCTATTGCGCTGATAAGCGATCGCTCTGACAACCCCGACCTTAACTACGGCACAGATATATTTGTTGTGAATGTAGATGACAAGGATCCCGTTCTTACTCAGATAACCTCAAATCCGGGACGTGATTTCTCCCCAGCTTTTAGTCCTGACAGCAAAAGCATTGCTTATGTAACCTCAACCGGGCCCGACGTTGGCGGCTCTGCATTGACACCAACAAAGTATCTTGCCGTGACTGAAATTGGCGCCGATCAACGTTCTGTGTTGACAGCCAATCTTGATAGAAGTGTGTCCAGTCCTGAATACTCTAGTAACGGCCGGGACATTTATTTTCGTCTGGAAGACAGCGGCATGAATCACTTTGCCAGAGTAAGAGCGCGCGGCGGTGACATTGTACGCGAGGTAAGTAATGAGGTTAGCGTTCGAGATTTTGCGCGCGGTGGCGGCAGAACAGTACTTGCAATGACCAACGCAGATACCCCAACTGAACTGTATAGCTATGCTGACGATGCGTTAACACGGCTTACTTTTCTTAGTGATGAATCACTTTCTAGTGTGGTTCGTGCTGAGGTTGAGAAACTGCGTTTTAACAGCGCCGATGGGACACCGGTAGAAGCATTTTTAGTTAAGCCTGTCGGCTATCAAGTCGGCACACGTTACCCGACAATACTCTGGTTACACGGCGGTCCCGCATCACAGTTTAACTTTGGCTATAACGATACTGCCCAGCTTTTTGCTGCTAATGGCTATGCTGTAATCATGCCCAACCCGCGCGGATCAACCGGCTATGGCAGTGAGTTTGCCCACGGTACAGTAGCGGCATGGGGTGAAAATGATTTCGACGATGTTATGGCGGCAATCGACTACGGTATCGAAATAGGCGTTGTTGACTCTCAGCGCACGGGGGTGGGTGGGTGGTCCTATGGAGGCATTCTAACTAACTACGTTATAACTCAAACTCAACGCTTCAAAGCAGCTATGTCCGGTGCTAGCCTCGGCCTAGTGACATCCAACTATGGTCATGATCAATACCAGCTCATGTATGAACTTGAGTTTGGTCTACCTTGGGAGAACCCTCAGTTATGGGCCGAATTATCACCTTTTAATAAAGTGCAGAACATCACCACCCCAACTCTATGGATGGGTGGCGAGGTGGATTGGAATGTACCGATTAATAATTCTGAGCAAATGTATATCGCAATGAAACGTCTAGGACAAGAAACTCAGTTAGTTGTTTATCCGGATGAACACCACGGCATTCGTCGTCCAAGCTTTCAAAAAGACAGGTTTGAACGTTGGATTAGTTGGTTCGATCGCTATTTAAAGCCTGCGCCCTTGGTTAGTGAATTAGATAACTAACGCTTAGGAAATTCTAATGAAGAAACCCAACCGTTTTCCCGCTGCGATTTATTTTTCTCTTGGCACAGTGATCTTACTGCTAGTCTCTAATTCTGTACTGGCACAAAACCAAAGCTCGCTAGAGGATATGCGCGAACTCTATCAGATGCATACACCAGAGAATTTCGATGATGGTGGATTGATCAGTCGCTACGTGTGGAAGAACTTTGCTTCTTTCTACCCACACGCAACCATCGCTCGCACATCTGCCCTACGACCCTTAAAGGTTGCGACTAACAATGCCGTGGCGAGCTTTCAAGTCACAACCGAATCGGGTGTTTCGTCGCTTCATGACTATGTAAATAGCAGTCCCTTAGTCGATGGCTTAATTGTAGTAGCTGGCGGCAACGTCGTGTACGAATCGTATCCAGCCATGGAGCCCTTTGAAAGGCATCTAGGCTGGTCTATCACCAAGGTCATTGTCTCGACTGCGCTGGCAGCACTGGAGAATCAGGGCAAGGTGGACATGAACATGCCCGCAGAGATTTATGTGCCTGAACTCAATGGCAGCCAATGGCAAGGCATTAGCCTAAGAAACATAGCGAACATGGCTTCAGGGATATCCTGTTTAGACAGTGATGGTTATCAAAACACAGAATCGTGTATCTATCGCTATGAAGAATCTCTGGGGCTCACCGCGCCGGTTAATCCACCAACAGCAACACTCGAAAATCTAGTCAACATGAGACGCCATCTACCTGCCGGTGAAAAGTATGAATATGTCTCAGCAAATACATTCGTAATCGGTCTGGTAGTGGCGAACGTAACCGGTCAGCCACTTTGGCTGGCATTGCAGGACTTGGTTTGGAACAAGATTGGTGCCGAGGCCGATGCTCTGATGATGATTAGCCCCGACGGAACTCCTGCCACCCACGGAGGAATATCAGCTCGCCTTAGGGATATCGCCCGTTTCGGACAAATTTTTACCTCAGATAGTGGACTTGGAGTTATTGACAGGAATTATTTGCCGGACCTTGGTTTAGACAAAGGCGTAGCCTTTGACACCGCCCAGCGCGAAGCTTTGGAGCAAATCTTTCCCAGTGATATACCGAGTCACGCGGCTTGGCAATGGGACATGATCTGGCCTGACGGCGCCATGTTCAAAGGTGGCTATTCGGGCCAGGGAATTTTTGTAGATCCGCAACGAGACGTGGTAATTGCTTGGTATGGCACGGACAGTATCGAGGGAGAACAGAACAGCTTGCTACCCATAGCCCGCCAATTAGCTGAATCGGCTTTGTTCGAAAATTGAACGAATAATAAATAGGGCCAGAGTAGAAATACAGTTGTAGCGAGAGAATATTAGCGCGCTCATTATGCTTTTTTTCGGCGCAGCAAACTTTAGCGAATATCCCCCAGCGCAACATAATCCATATCAAAACCAAACGCTCGAGGTGAGGTCACCTTAAGAGCTGCTTCGCTTCGATAGTGATGAGTACAGCCTATTCCAAACACAGCAACTCGCTGTCCATAGCGCATACGTTCGGCATTCAGTGGACGACTTGTCTCTTGTTCAACGATGCAAATAAGATCGGGTACCGATGCAACTACTTGATCACCTACCTTAGCGACAAGGTACTCATTTTTTATCAATAAGGTCATCGGTTCCAAATTCGCATCAAAACTTTGCAAGGTGGCTGAGCCAACATCATAACCACCACTAATTTTCCGCTCACTGTCTACTACCTTGCCAGTGTATAGCCTTTTAACGACACCATACTGCGTGTTAGCAAACAGACTAATGAGTTCTGACTCAATCGCATCAATCGCGCCATTGTGATTTCTTAACAATTGGCCAAGTTTTGTGGCAAAGCTAATTGTCTTGGGAACGGCTGCTTCTGAAGCTTGCTTGCCCGTCATCCCATGCTCGGCAGAGCTGATCATGCCGCCCATAGCGACTGCCATAGCGCGAATATGCTTCTCGAACGTAAGCGCATCATTGCTATGAAGAACCGCGCTGTTACCCCAAGCATCCATTAATACGGCGGGAGTTGGTTTCACTCCATAGAGTGGAAACGTCATCATTTGAGCTTCCGGCAGCGCCCTTCCCATGCCATCTCCATCAATGCAAGGCACCCCGCGCACTGCTGCCACCGTAAGCGGGATAGTGCTATTACCACCACCCACTTCAAAGGGTATAACAGCGTCTATTTTCCGTCCCGTTTGCTGCTCATAGGCATCGAAGGCCTTAACCGCTTCATCTTCAGTAGGTAGTTGTTCCAAGGTCACAGTGGGTGCTCCCACCATGCCAATGCTCACCACATTAAAATCATCGGGAATCTCATCAGGTGCCATCAAATTTGCTGGGCCGTGTTTTTTAAGGAGTCTTTCTGCTGCCAACTGAGAAACGTAGGGATCGCCTCCTCCACCTGTTGCAAGAAATGCCGCTCCGCAACACAAATCCTTTATATCTTTCGCTGAAATTTGTTTCATGACTTCACCAACTGTTTTAATTCTCCCACGACTTTGATTCGCAGCCGCACTGCATTGTCATCCATATAACTCATTGGCGTTTCTTCTACATCAAGTACTCGAAGCGAGTCGCCATCAGCTCCGGCGAGCATAGCTTTGGTTTTCGCTTCCTCAGTGCTCTTGTCAATCGCGTCTTCGCGCTTTGTTTTGCTGTAACTAATAATGGACTCAACTTCTCCGCCCACTTGCGCAATAGCAGCGCCAATCGCGTTGGCCACATCTGCATGTTCGGGACAGACTATTTTGGAGGCCGAGTTCAACTTCTGTGACACTAGAATTGAACCACCACCTACCAATATAACAGGTACTGGATCGTCGCTAGGGCGCATTCTGTCGATCGCATCGTCAATTAGTCGATGTATTTCATCGAGAGCCGCCTTAATCATCTCAGGCTTTAAGTGAGCAACTCTTTGTGTGTCGCCTATGCAGTGAAGCCCTGCAGCCACAACGATATCTGTCGCCGTTACTTGATCTCCACCAAAGACCAATCCCTGAGTTACCAATCGATGACCAACCGATTCTGGCCCCACAGAAGTACCATCAGCCGAAACTAAACTACCCCCACCTACTCCAGTGGACATAATATCTGGCATTCGAAAATTGGTACGTATGCCACCAACATCAATGAAGCTATTGCTCTCCCTGGGAAAACCATTCGCCAATACACCAACATCTGATGTCGTGCCGCCGATATCCACAACAATCGCATCGCTAATTTGCGAGAGCATAGCGGCTCCGCGCAGTGAATTAGTTGGCCCGCTGGCGAAGGTCAAAGCCGGATACTTGGCAATGTAATCCGCTGACATCAACGTGCCATCATTTTGACTCACGTAGAACGGGCAATCGATTTGCCTCTCTATAAGAGCTTGCTTCATGCTGCTAACCACAGCGTCAGCAAGAGAACCTAATGCAGCATTAAGCAGCGCTGCATTCTCCCTTTCCAATATTCCCAACCTGCCTATTTCATGACTTAGAGTAATATTAGCATTCGGTATCTCTGCTCTTATCTTATTAGCTAAATACACCTCATGCGCGGGATTCATCGGTGAGAATGCGGCAGCAACAGCAATAGATTCTATTCCCTTTTGCGCGACATCTTTGATGACAGATCGAATTTCCACATCATCCAAGGCATGAATCTCATCGCCACTGAAGGTATGGCCCCCTTTAATAGAATAGACATGATTGCCAAGTGAATTGGCAATATCCGCAGGCCAGTCACACTGCGGTGGTATCCCCGTTCCCGTAGGTAAACACGCGCGGATGATTGCTGTGGGGCTCAAATGCTTTCGCTCTATGACAGCGTTGGTAAAGTGAGTAGTCCCTATCATTACAGCAGTCACATCACTAGGTTTTAAGGAGGCGCCGAACATAACCGCGTCCAAGGCATTCACAATCCCCTCTTTTACATCAGCAGAGGTTAGTGCTTTGTGGGTCGCTAATATTTCGGAGCCCGAAAGAACCACCGCATCGGTATGGGTGCCACCAACATCAATTCCAATTTTCACAAATTATGTCCTTCAGTTCGTTCAAAGCGCGTTGGCCACACCTTTAAACAAAGTAAATACAATGGGATAGTAATTAGCAGTGCATCAAGACTAGCGATACCTGTCATTGATACTTCAAACCAAAATGCTAAAACTGATACAAACGTTGCTGTAACCCAGGCCACTAAAGCGGCCTTATCATAGTCTTCAACTTTTTCTAGCATATCCAAGTCGAAGGCTGTTCGTTTTAGCAAAAAGTAATCGGTGAGATAGACTCCAGCAATTGGTGGAACGATAACTCCCAGCCATTCTAGAAAAGTGATGAAGTAATCCGCCAAACCAGCCACAGCCATAGCGGTGCCAAATATGCCGCAGAAAATCATCAACTTCCATTCAGATAACTTCGGCAGTATGACCGCAACAGCTAAGGTTGTACTGTAAAGATTAACGCTGTTGGTTGTCCATGTAGCAAAGACGAGAATGATAAATGCAGAAAATACAACACCCAACATGATCATATAAGCCATAGGATCAAGCAAGCCTGTTGCAAGCGCAGGAAACACGGCAATCAGCATGGAAAATGAATTCCCCAGCCCGTTGCCCAGGATTGATGCTGTGATGCAGTCTTTAGTATTTCTGGCGTAACGAGATAGATCAGGCATCAACACAACACCAACTATAAGACTTCCAATAATTGTTGAAACTGCCGTTGAGAAATAATCAGGATCGTTTCCCGGAATATCTAGCAAGTCGCTAAAGCTCACCGATGCCAAAGACAAATTGGCAACATAGATGAGGAATAGAATTAGAAGAGGAACCGCAAATAGGGAGAGTCGGTCAATCGCTTTAAAACCGAACAATGTAGTCATTAGGATTAGGGCGCTAGAGACTAATGTTAAGAGCCAAACTGGAGGCGAATATCCTAGAATCTCAGAAAATGCTATTTCTAGTGTTTGCCCAAAAAAACCTGCGGTGACAGCAAACCAGCCAATAAGGGTTAGAGCTAGCAGAGCATTCACAAAATCTGCGCCACGGCGACCAAATACGAATTCGATGATGAGATAGCTACTGAGCCGAGTTTTTGCTCCAACGATCGCCGCAGGAATCGACATTGATGCCAGCACCAAGCTGGCGATACCAATTGCCTGAACTGTCCCGATGACACCGAGATTATGTGCCGCCGCTGCCCCCGTGTATAAGCTAGGTAAAGTGAGACAGATGCCGAAAATTACTAAACCAACTGACCACCCAGAGACTGTTTCATCCTCGCGAACCTTAAGGCGGGCGCTCTCATCAAACAGATCGGTTATATCAGTCACTGAACTCTCTCTTCATATCTGTAGAGTGAGATAGTAGTTCATTGACTAGGTGATGTCTCACTCAATAGAAAGCCCTTCAACTACTTCAGCGGTTTTAGTGTCTTAACGTGATTCTACTAATGAAGATGCATGACTCTATTCGCTGCTCTCGTGTAACCAAGCAGCATGTTGAGGGGCGCGTTTGGTTTCGCTCCATTCATCGATCATATCGTCAGCAACGTAGTGCAGTTTATCTAGCATGCCGGGCTTGGCAGTATTGGCTGCAAGTTCGAGTCGGTGGCTATTTGGATCGAAGAAATAGATGGATTCAAATATCGTGTGATTCACCGGGCCAAGGACATCGACCCCAGCTGCTTCAAGCAGCTTCTTGGCAGCAAGTAATGCGCCCCTATCCTCCACTTTGAATGCGATATGTTGAACCCAATTAGGCGTATTTGGGTCTTTTCCCATAGCTGGAGAGTTCGGGATTTCAAAGAAAGCCAAAACATTGCCGTTACCTGCATCCATAAATACATGCATATAGGGATCCGGCTCGCCGGTGGATGGCACTTGATCTTCGGCAATAGCTAACTGAAAATCCATGCCCATAATATCGCGATAAAAAGCAACAGTTTCCTTGGCATCTTTACATCGGTATGCCACATGATGAATACCTTGAAGGTTCATAGCATTCTTCTAACTAGTCTGTTGAGTACTGATGTAGCCACGATTCAATTGATCACGTTCCATAGATTCGAATAAAGCTTTAAAATTTCCTTCGCCAAAACCTTCATCTTTTTTACGCTGAATAAATTCGAAGAAGACAGGACCAATAAGCGCTTCGGAAAATATCTGCAGAAGCAAACGCGGATCGCCTTCGTGTGTAGAGCCATCTAGTAAAATACCTCTACACTTTAACTCATCTATCGGCTCGCCATGATTGGGAAGCCGCTCCTCGAGCATTTCATAGTAGGTCTCCGGCGGCGCAGTCATAAATGGGATACCTAGCTTTTTCAATTGATCCCAGCTTTTAAAGAGATCGTCGGTGGAGAACGCAATATGCTGGATGCCTTCGCCGTTATAGGCCATTAGAAATTCTTCTATCTGCCCGCCTTGAGTTGCCTCTTCGTTTAAGGGGATTCGAATTTTCCCATCCGGCGCGGCCATAGCCCGCGACAACAACCCGGTGTATTCGCCTTTGATATCAAAGAAGCGTACTTGTTTAAAATTAAAATTTTTCTCGTAGAACCCAGCCCAATAATCCATACGCCCGCGGTACACATTGTGGGTCAGATGATCGATTAGATTAAATCCACAGCCCTGAGGATGACGGTCTACTCCTTCGATGAATTCAAAATCGATATCATAGATTGAGTTGCCTTCGCCGTAGCGGTCGATGAGGTACAGTGGCGCGCCTCCAATCCCTTTTATTGCAGGAAGCCTTAGCTCCATAGGACCTGTGTGAATATCCATAGGTTGGGCGCCAAGCTCTAGGGCTCGAGCGTAAGCGTGTTGCGAATCCTTTACGCGAAATGCCATGCCGCAGGCAGACGGCCCATGCTCGTCACAGAAGTACCCAGCATAGCAGTCACGCTCATAATTGATAATGAAGCTGTCTCTTATACACATCTCCGAGCCCACGAGACCGAGGCTG
>CAJXQP010000115.1 GCA_913058275.1 uncultured Gammaproteobacteria bacterium
CGAGATCAGCCTCGGTCTCGTGGGCTCGGAGATGTGTATAAGAGACAGTAAATAACCTGCATAGCGATTACATGCAGCTCGGCAAAGCGAACTCTCTCACCGAGAATGGCGACACTGTAAATGGCCGCGGTGACACTCCCAATGAGCATGACGTCCTTACCGGCTCATCGCTAAGCGGTCGCCTCATCGACGATGGCTCTAACCATACCTGCAACAACTGGACGAGCAGCGGTGAAGGCTCAGCACAGGTTGGTCACTTTGACAGAACTGGTGGCGGAGCGAACCCAAACTCCTGGAATAGTGCACACGGCTCCAGAGGTTGTGGTCAAGCCGATCTAGTAGCAACTGGTGGCGCTGGCTACTTCTATTGCTTCGCTAACGACTAGTCTTCAGCAATTAGTAATACCTCCAAATGGTGTTGTCGTAAAGACAACACCATTTGTTTTTTAAAGAAAGGAAAAACACCTAATGAAACTTTATGGCATGGGCCAATCACGATCTTTTCGCGCTCTGTGGGCACTTGAAGAAAGTGGGCTCGATTACGAATATATAAACACTACCCTGCGCACTGATAGCAGCCAGAGCGATAGCGCGAAACATCCCAGCTATTTAGAGCTGAACGTACAGGGTAAAGTACCCACCCTGGTAGACGGCGATCTGATATTGACTGAAAGCTTCGCCATAGTGAATTACATCGCGCGAAATGCGCCTGATTCTGGTTTGTTGCCCAAGGTAAGCACGCCCGCCTATGCAAGACTCGACGAACTGTCCTATTTCATACTGGCCGAACTGGAACAGCCACTCTGGTCCAGGGGCAAGCACATGTTTGCGCTGCCAGAAGAAGTTAGAATTCCAGCGATGTTAGATACTGCCAAATTCGAATTCGACAAGGCGGTGAGAGCGCTAGACCATTTGCTGCCTCCCACAGACAGCGGGTACGCAATCGGCAATAGTTTTTGCATCGCAGACCTTCTACTCGCGCATACGTTTAACTGGGCGCTCCGCTTCGAGTTCGATGTGCCTGATAAATATATTGAACTGCGTGATCGGCACTATCAAAGGCCGGCCGCCCAACGAGCGATGGCAGTCGTCGAATAGAGATGCCTTCAACTCTCCACTCGAACCTAGTTAGAACTTGCCGTGTAATCCTGTGCTACACAGCGATGTTGCTGACCCAACTTGCCGCGGCGCAGAATAGCGAGAACACTGCTATCACTGCCGACACACTTGAGTACTACTTAGTGCAGGCATTTCAAGCGCCGACGGCCAAAGACCGCATGGCGCTAAATCACATCGGCATTGAGGTTCAGGCAGCAGTTGAAGGATTCTTGGTAACCGCGTCACTAGAGGGCTATCCAGCACATCAAGCTGGCATAGAACGCGGAGACAGAATTCTACGTGTCGATGAAAATCCCTTTCACCCCGTCTTTTCCTTCAACGCCAAAGGTAGAGAGCCCGGTGAGTTCAGTCCTGCTGCTACCGCCGTCTTCCTGCTGGAATTTGAAAGGCGAGGCGAAGTTGAATCAGTCGAGATCAAACCTGTTTTTGAAAATCTTTACGACAGTTATCGTTCTGCTATTTTGAATAGTGTTCAAGAATTTTCTGTGGGAAACAAGACAATTGGCTACATACGAATCTGGGGGCTTTCGCGCAGCACATCGGATCTGTTCACCCTAGAACGCACCCTGCGAATGTTCAGGGACAGCGACGGTATGATAATCGATCTGCGAAACTCTTACGGCTTTCTAAGTTCTAAACACCTGGATTTGTTCGTTCGAAATGGTCGTGGAAAATTTGAGGTATCGGATGCCTCGAATCGGCATGCGGCAATTGAACAAATCTTCCCTGCAAGGGCAACACGAACATATACGCGACCGATCGTCGTGTTAGTGAATTCGCAGACTCGCGGCGGATCAGAATTGTTTGCCCATGGACTGGCAAAACCAGAAAGAACAACAACGCTTGGCGAGAACACCGCCGGAAGGATTGGAAGTTACTCATTCGACAGAAACACTATTCGCTATTCGGCCGCAGATCAGATCTTAATCGATGGCCGACGCTTCGAATCGGTAGGAGTTGCTCCGACCGACTCCATAGCTTTCCCCTACAGCCAAAGTAGCCGCAGCGACCCGCAGTTCGAGACTGCCGTAGATGTTCTGTTAGGAGTAATCTAATCCCATCAAGTCTAATCCAGCGATCCTGATCCATCACCGCTAGCTTCCCAAGCCAAGTCGTGGTGATCGAAACCACTCTCGATCGTTGGCTTGACGATCCTAAAGTACGGGGAAAGGTCGAAATCTCTGGGTGTGAAGTGAGTGAAATGTTGCTTGTACAGGAGCGGCACCTCACCACTGGACCCAGCATCACCTTTACGTCGCGGCAGAATTGGATAATCTATCGATTGAAAAGACTCCGCAATCAGCGTCGAACAAATTGCCTTCGTTGGCTCACCACTGCCTAGACCTAATAATGAGCGCCGGTAGCGGTTCGGTACTCCCGGTTTCTGTATAACGTAGCGAATCAGGTCTGTCACATTTTTTAGATCGTACTGATGACCAATTCGCTGCCTAGCGAATGTTACCAGCTGCTCTGTTTCTTCATCGCTCAAATTTACAGGGCGGCAGATACGCAAATTAAAATTAGCATAGTGATCCAAGTTGGTTAGATGGACTCCATTCCTCAGATTGGCTTCCAGAAGATTGAGCCGGGAGCTATCTGCCCCCTTCCCACCCACATAGAGGCAGGCATGAGACCAAGTGGATTGAGTAAGGTATTTGATTGCCGTGCTGATGCGAGTATTCCCATCCACTAATACGATGTCGCCCTTCTCTAGAGTCATCGTGATATCGGCTATCGCGACCGTATCCAGCCTCTGGTAACCCGGCAGATCTTTACTGAGAAAGGCAGCGAGGCGCCCACCAATGGCACGCTTTAGAGAGTTAAACATCCATACCTTCTTATGCACAATGTTGTAGCTTGATTGGCTCTTTTGGAGCCCAGAAAATCAGGTATACTAGCCAGCCCGTATTTGCAAGGCACCGAATACTATTGTCGATACTAGGGCCGAATTAAACAACTGAATTGACGTAAGTGTAATCGAATCGACAGGAGTAAGAAAATGACCAAGACATATAACAAATTCTTCATCAACGGCGAATGGGTAGAGCCCTCAGGCCGCTCAACTCTGGACGTAATCAATCCAGCCACAGAAGAAGCATTTGCAACCATCAGCATGGGAACTGCAGATGACGTTGACGCTGCAGCAAAGGCTGCCAGAGCTGCGTTTCCAGCTTGGTCGCAATCTACCATCGAAGAACGTAAAGCCGTTATTGGCAACATCATCGCGGGCATGAAAGCACGGGGCGAAGAGATTGCTACGGCTATTTCAAATGAAATGGGCGCGCCAATGGGCCTTGCCAAAACTGCTCAGCTAGGCAGTGGCATGGGACACTTTGCAAATATTCTAGGCATCCTCGACAGCTACGAATTTGAAGAAGTACGCGGAAGCACCAAGATCGTTAAAGAAGCGGCCGGCGTCTGCGGCTTCATTACTCCTTGGAACTGGCCGCTAAACCAAATCGCCTGCAAGGTAGCACCGGCACTTGCGGCAGGTTGCACGATCGTATTGAAGCCCAGCGAGATAGCGCCACTAAGCGCCTACCTCCTGGCTGAGATTATTGCGGAATCCGGTTTGCCCGCTGGCGTATTTAATCTAGTAAATGGTGATGGACCGACCGTAGGCGCGGCAATCTCTTCCCATCCGGAGATAGATGTCGTCTCATTCACCGGTTCAACCCGTGCAGGCCAAGAGGTCGCTAAGGCTGCGGCGGACGGCATCAAGCGCGTGATGCAAGAACTGGGCGGCAAGTCTGCGAATATCATTCTCGACGATGCCGATCTGGCGAAATCGGTCAGCGGCGGTGTAATCGGTTGTTTCGGGAACAGCGGCCAGTCCTGTAATGCACCGACTCGTATGTTGGTGCCTAAAGCTAAAATGGCAGAAGCTATTGAAATTGCCAAGGTAGCGGCAGCAAAGGCAAGTGTTGGCGATCCATCTGACGAGAAAACAAGACTTGGTCCTGTCGTTAGCGAACTGCAATTCAATAAGATCACCGCCTTGATAGAGAAAGGCATCGCAGAAGGAGCCGAGTTGATCGTTGGCGGTTCAGGTCGCCCAGCAGGCATCGACAAGGGCTATTTCATCCAGCCTACCGTGTTTGCCAATGTCACGAATGATATGACGATCGCTAGAGAAGAAATCTTTGGGCCAGTATTGACCATCCTCGGCTATGAAGATGACGAAGATGCCGTCCGCATAGCGAACGATACAGAGTATGGCCTCTCTGGCTATGTATCTGGAGAGCCTGCCCACGCAGAGAATATAGCGAGGCAAATTAGAACCGGCATGGTTCATATTAACGGCGCTGGCCCAGACTTTTCTTCTCCTTTCGGAGGCTACAAGAAATCTGGCAACGGACGTGAGTGGGGGCTGGAAGGCTTCGAAGAATTTTTAGAAACCAAAGCCATGCTCGGCGCAGCCTAAAAGGAATTTGTAATGTCACTTGATATAAAAAAAGCAGCTATCGATATAGGCATCGTTACTAAAGATATCGATGCGATGATGACGTTCTATGGTGAGACGCTCGGTCTGGAGCTTGAAGGTTCTATTCCAATGCCCGGTGGTGGCACCATGAATCGCTTCAAGGTTGGCGACAGCGTAATCAAGGTTATCGAGCTTGATTACGCCGCGCCGGCTGATGCAGCCCCAGGTGGCATTCGTGGAGCAGCAGGTTATCGCTACTGGACTATTACCGTAGGCAACCTCGAAGCAAGTGTCGAAAAGGCTGCTGCTGCTGGAGCGAAAATAGTAGTACCGGCCAAGGTCGTTCGCGAAGGCATCACGATAGCTATCATTGCCGACCCCGACGGCAATTGGGTGGAACTGCTAGAGATTTCTTAGTACAGGCACTGGATCAATGCTGGGGTTCTGTAAATGCTAAGCCCCAGCATTCTTCGTTTCCTAAGCAACCCGGAGCCGAATCAACATGTTCAAATCCTCTTCTGCATTCGCAATTCTGCTCCTCAGTGTAGTGATAGCTCCTATAATTAATTCGGCGAGCGCTCAGGCACAATTATCCGAGGCACCAAGCTACCAAAGAGCAGCCATAACTGAGTTATGGGAACCACTACCAAAGCAGGTTCAACCTGGAACGGCACAGCAGCCACCTTCCGACGCCATCGTCCTATTCGGTGGATCGAGCTTGGCGGCTTGGGCGTCTACCCGTGGCGGTGCTGCGCAGTGGGATATCGAAGACGACAGTTTAATCGTCAAGCCGGGCACAGGTGACATTACTACCACAGCAAGCTTCGGTAGCGTTCAGCTCCATGCGGAATGGCGAACACCTGCCGAGGTAGTTGGCGACAGTCAAGACCGTGGCAATAGCGGAATCTTCTTGATGGGCGCCTATGAAGTGCAAGTACTAGATTCAACCAACAATCCGACTTACGTGAATGGTCAGGCAAGCAGTATCTATAAGCAGCATATCCCTCTGGTGAATGCATCACTCGGGCCAGGCGAGTGGCAAACTTATGACATTGTTTTCATGGCTCCACTTTTCGGCACCGACGGCCGACTTGCTAGACCCGCCACCTTCACCGTGTTTCACAATGGCATCTTGGTGCAAAACAATGTTGTCGTGCAGGGGCCAACCGAATACATTGGCAACCCTAACTATAAGACACATGGAGAGTTGCCATTAACGCTCCAAGATCACGGCTCTCCAGTCGCCTACCGCAATATCTGGCTTCGTAGACTGTAGCAACAAAGCGTATTGTCTCGCCGTTTTGTTCTCCACAGCACAGCAGCTAAATCACGCTCTGCGGGCTTAGCTCCCCTTTTTCCAGAAAGCTGAGGCATGAAAGCCTCGCGATGCCGATAGAAACAGCGTCACTCTGCCGCGCCAGCCGCCCTGAATTTCCAATCCTAACGCCATGAATTCATTTTCAATGCCCAAACACCTATACTGACTAAATGATTGAAGTCCTTGCCCTGCTGGTTGTGTTGCTAAGTGCTGTTGTTTGGAACTACAACCTTCTAATCAAAAATAGAAACCAGGTGCTAGCTGCGTGGAGTGACATCGATGTCCAACTGAAACGCCGACACGATTTAATTCCGCAACTAGTTACCGCCGTCAAGGTCTATTCCGAACACGAAAAGGCAACAATGTTGGCAGTCACTGAACTGCGCAGCAAGAGCGAGATCGCCAAGCACCTGCCCGAGAAGGCTCGGGTAGAAAATGAAATAGAAGCTGCTGTATTACGACTAGCAATAGTGGCCGAAGCCTACCCCGACCTGAAAGCTGATGAGAATTTCAGGCAGCTGAGTGAAAACCTCGGCGAGGTTGAAGAGCATATTCAATATGCCCGCCGCTACTACAATGGTTCAGTACGAATTTTCAACACCCGCATTCAATCTTTTCCACAAATTATTATTGCAAAGTCTTTTAATTTTCAGCCAGCCGAGTATTTCGAAGTTGAAGATCAAGCTCAGCGCAACTCACCCACCGTGGAGTTGGATTAAATGTTCTCATTACAAATGAACGTCCTACGATTTCTAATCGCAGCGACTTCTTATTTATGCCTAAGCCTAGCGATCGCGCAAGAACACATCATCTCCTATCACAGCGATATCGACGTTAATGGCTCCATGATAGTCACTGTAAGACTGCGAGTTCACTCAGAAGGAGTCAATATCCAACGTGGGATATTCAGAGACTTCCCAACTGACTATCGAGATCGTCTCGGCAATCACTACGTGGTTTCGTTCGATGTACTCGGCATAACTCGTGACGGCGTTTCAGAGCGCTGGAGTAGTGAGAGACTCAGCAATGGAGTTAGAATCACTATTGGTGATGAGAATGTACTCCTGCCACCTGGGGACTACAGCTACCTGATACGCTATCGCACAGATCGCCAGATAGGCTTTTTCGACGATCATGACGAGCTTTATTGGAATGTGACCGGCAACGGTTGGGGTTTTTCTATTTTGAATGCAAGTGCGAATGTAAATCTGCCGTTAAGTGTCGCGGCGGCAGAAATGTCCATAGCTGCTTTCACCGGATATGAAGGCATCAGTGGACAGAACTACACGGGATCTTTGCAGGACGGCTCCGCGACATTTTCAACTACACAAACTCTAGCCCCACGTGAAGGCCTTACTATAGTAGTGACCTGGCCCAAGGGACTAATTCCGGAACCAACCGCCGGTCAGAAGGCTGGATACCTACTATTCGACAATCGTGGCTTGTTGCTAGTGCTTCTTGCCTTGCTATTGTCCAGCACCTATCTTTACAAGAGCTGGTCCCTAGTCGGCAGAGACCCGGATGCCGGAATCATAATTCCGCAATACGAACCTCCGCGAGGTTACTCTCCAGCGTCTACTCGCTACATAATGAAAATGGCATACGATAAAGCCGCTTTCAGTGCCGCGATCATTAATCTCGCGGTAAAGGGATATCTCGCCATCGATAATACCGCCGACGAATACACGTTAACAAAAGCTGTATCGGATGCGCCGCTCGCACCGTGTGAGCAAGTATTATTCGCCTCTCTGTTCAAGAATAAAGACAAGCTAGTACTCGTGCACGACCCCGAGAACATGTTGACTATCAGCAAGGCAAAGAGGAGTCATTGCAAAGCTCTTGAGAATGATTACAACAAGATCTACTTCAATCTAAATTCGGCGCTATTGTTACCCTCTTTTTTCGGGTCACTTATTGTGTTTATTGCGGTGGCGCTATCTGGAGCGGTTGCTCTACTCGCGGGATTGGCTTTTGCTCTCATCAACATTCTTCATGGGGTGTTCTATTTCTTGTTGCGAGCTCCATCGGTAAAGGGCCGTCGACTTATAGATAAATTGGAAGGCTTTAAACTCTATCTCGAAGTGGCGGAGCAGGATGATCTTAATTTGAAGAATCCCCCCGACAAAACACCAGAGCTTTTTGAAAGCTGTCTCCCATGCGCATTGGCGTTAGGTGTAGAACAAGCGTGGGCCGAACAGTTCACTGAGATATTCGCCACACTGGAAGCAAAAACGGGACAGGGCTACCGTCCGCTGTGGTATAACGGCATTTTTCACAGTCACAACATCGGCGCATTCACAACAGAGGTTGGTAGCAGTTTTAATAGCGCCATCTCTGCAGCAGCTACCGTACCCGGCTCAACATATGGGGGTGGTGGATTCTCCGGTGGCGGCGGTGGTGGCTGGTAGCCAATATTAATATGCCCACATTAATTCACGAACGCGTAAGACAATGCCAAGCTGGCGAGTACCCTAAGGCAATCTGCCGCTTAAGTTCGGGCTGGGTAGTTCTGGGAGAGGTGCAATTCCTGCGCGGCTATAGCCCTGTCTCTTATACACATCTCCGAGCC
>CAJXQP010000116.1 GCA_913058275.1 uncultured Gammaproteobacteria bacterium
CGAGATCAGCCTCGGTCTCGTGGGCTCGGAGATGTGTATAAGAGACAGCTACACACTATCTGAGTAAATTTCTCGGCTCTGCGTACGACAACGAAAAATATTTGGATCACTAGTCCGTTACAATCAACGCGCTCTTGATACAACCACGAGCCTCACTAATTTAATCTCACAGGATTTTATCCAACAATCAACCAATTGCCTGCCGATAATTTGCTGCGACACTTTACAGTGCTTGCATTGTGTTATATAAAATCATCAGGCTTTTGTTAGTAGTTCTAACGGGGGGAATTTGCTAACAATACTTGACACCCTGGCATTAAAAAAGGAGGTGATCCCATCAATTATCAATCTATTAGGGGAACCTCCAGTTACTTTATCTAAGTAGGCACGTAATTACTTGATCGGGTAATTGGAGAGGCATCGTAGATACTAGTTCGCGATTCCTTTGTTCCCAAAAGTAGTAGGTCCCGCTATCGCGCTCAGTGATAGCGGGATTTTTTTTGGAGAAGCAATGTTTGCAAATTGCTAGCGGCTGCGGAGATAGCTTCGCAGTCTTGCGGGAAAATTTTTCTTGATTAGTGCCTGCTGCAAATTCCATTCTTGGGCCGCTTCAATTTCTTTAAGAAAACTTACTTTGCCAGACTCCAATACAGCTATAGGGATACCATCCTCGTAGAGCACCCGGTTCTTGCTGAGTCTCGATAGTTTACGATTAGGGAGAATTAGATTTAGCAAGTTTAGCGGATCTACCGCGCAAAGACTGTAGTATTTAGGTTTGCTCGAATCAGCTTGTTTCTTAAATTTGCGCAAAACATCCACCGCCTCAGGGTAGGCAAATTGTTCACCACCAACGCCGGCAACAAACCGACCGCCACGAATAGTGCCACGTAGCTCCATTTTACGCAGCGCCCTAAGCAATACCCGCCACGGCGGAGCAAACGACTCTCTCTCCAACAACCCGCGAAACATAACTCCCCAGCGTTGCAAATAGATACCGATAAGTCGCTCGAGTTGTTCCTCATCAAGAACATCCCAATGCCGGCTATTGGTTTGGGGTTGGCCTAGCGCCTTATCTGTTTCTAGCAAGCTCCACCTGCCCGCGTCTTCAACGCCGAACATGGCTCGACGGCCTCGCCTTTTATGCGCGCTTGGCTTCTTCTTATTCGGGGTTAGCAAGGCACGTAAGCCGGTAAAGCTATCGCTAGTTATCCTCGCCATTGAAACGAGTTCGGCGAGGCCTTCTTCGAGCTGTGCCCTAAGTAAACCTGTTCGCTGCTGAATCTGATCGAAGAAACTTGCACCATTCTTAGTCAGGTCAAATTCAATCTTCTTAGCCAGCTCACTGAGCGGCGATGCTTCACCTTCGTTATGCTGACCAGCAGAAAGCGCCTTGAATATATCCAAGTTCGCACGACTGACAATTGATATAGGCGTCGACTTAATAGGCCCCGAGGAACTGGACTTGGGCCCATCATGGCTGCGCTGCATTCGCTGCGAAAATTTCGGTAGAGAATATCGACCCCATACCATCTTGCCGCTGATGCACATTGCATCCAGCCAGCTAGGGTCATAGTCGGGAACTCTCGCCGGATAAAGGTCTGCTTCCCAGCTCCCCGCCGGTGCGGTTATGCCGTCTAGTAAGCCCAATGTGCTCTGCACACGCGTTTGACCATCAAGTGCCGGTTCTTTATTCGAAGACAAATTCGCTTCAGGATCTGCGATGGCAACTAGCTGATGTGTATCGAATAGAAATCCAGTATAGGTCTGCAGCGATACCGGCTTAATACTCGATCGATGCGCATCGATTGTGTATCGATGTATTCGCTGTAAAAGCCTCCTCTCGCACCACTCGATGATGACAGATTCGCTGGCTTGATGCTTGCGTGCTGCTTGAGTGAACTGCCCCTGAAAAACGAAACCCTCAACTTCCAGAGCTATCAAGGCAAGGTCGATGGCAGTAACTTCGACACCTAACTCTTGCGCCAGCTGCTGTGCTTGTATGGGCCCTGAACATTCGAGTCGAGCTCGCACTACCTCACGAAGTGCATCCGCTGCCTCCCATTTCTGCTCAAAGACGAAACTTGGAATATTCGACGATGCTCTCAACGTTTCCAATTCCGGATAGATCGTCATGAAGCACCCGAGCTTTTCAGTAGCTATCCATAACTCGTTGGGCAGCTGAGACAAATTGAGGATGCGCCCGCTATCGAGCAAGACTTGATGCCAGCGCTGATAGTCTTTATTTTCCTCAAATTCCTGCTTAGTCATATAAGCGAGGCTAAAAAGGCCATCGTGCATCTCTTCGACATTATTTATATAGGGCCAGGCCTCATCTTTAACGCGCGCGATCGCCTGCTCATCCAACAAACTAAAGTCTTTCGCCTCACCTGGGTCGGCCCAACTCCTATTGCGAATTGCATTGGTGCGACGTTCTTCAAATGGTGCGTCATCGAGGAAGGCGTAAGGTCTAGCGTTTATAATTTCCTGTGCGAATGGCGAAGGTTCTCTTAAATCTTTTGCAATTAGCGTCAGCTTATCTTGTTCGATATCGGCGATGAGTTCGGTTAGCTCCTCGATGTCCATGGCCTCGGTCAGACAGTCATGAATGGTCTGATCGATAAGCGGATGTGAGGGCACTTCGCGTCGACCTGTAATGTTTTCAGCGCAAGCAATCTGATCCGGAAATACATGTGCCACCAGGTCCTCAGCATCCATGCGCTGAAATTGAGGAGGCACGCGTTTGCCATTTCGGTTTCGCTGAATGGCGAGTGAGCGAGTCGCATTCCAGCGCCAACGAACTTCGAACATAGGTGCATCGAGTAGCGCCTGCACCAACACATCTCTAACGGTTGCTGATTGCAGGTACTTGAATACATCATCCAATGGAAAGCTATGAATGGACCCCAAGGAAATAACAATGCTGTCTTCGTTGGCGGCCGCCTGCAATTCGAAATTAAATGACTTACAGAAACGCTTTCGAAGTGCCAAGCCCCAACCGCGATTGATACGACTGCCAAAGGGCGAATGAATAACAACATGCATGTCACCCACCTCATCGAAGAAACGCTCCATCACAATGACAGAACGGGTAGGCATCTCTCCAAGGGCCTGCATTCCGGTCTGTAAATACTCTACCAATTGCGTCGCTCCTGCGTGGGGGACGCAGGCGTTATCGACTAGCCACTGAACCGCCGCATTCGCAGAGTCGTTAATTAGCAGATCTGCTATTGTTTGACGTAGATTTGAAACTGCCTCAGACAGTTCTCGCGTTCTACCAAGGCCTTCGCCAAACCAAAAAGGTATCGTGGGTTGCATGCCCTGCGCATCTCGGACTCGAACCTTAAGTCCGTCGACGCGTAATAGCTGCCAACTATGAGTCCCCAACGTGAAGACATCACCTGGAAGCGCCTCAAGGGCGAAATCTTCATTGAGGCTACCTACTACAATGTCTTCGGGGTCAAGTACGACTTGATAGTCGAACATATCGGGGATCGCACCCCCATTTGTCAAAGCAACTAGGTTAGCGCCTCGTCTCCCCCGCAGTCGATTGTTGATCGCATCAAAGTGTAAGTGTGTGCCACGACGTCCGCGCCTAGTGCTATAGCCCTCCGCCAACATCTTAACGGTGGTATTGAATTCTTCTCGGTGCATGTTTCGAAAGGGATAGGCATTACGAAACAAATCAAAGAGCTCATCTACGCTCCAACCGCCTTCGGTTTGATCGAAGAGCTCACCTGTCTGGCCCGCTTGATCGTAGGTTTGTGATGAGACTTCGGCGACGATCTGCTGGGAGAGAATATCCAGCGGCTTCTGAGGCATCACAATGCAATCCAACTGCCCTTCTCTAATGCTGTGCAGCAGTGCGGCGCTTTCAACGAGGTCATCACGAGTCAGTGGAAAGAGGATTCCCTTAGGCGTCCCATGGATTGAGTGGCCGCTGCGACCAACTCGTTGCAAGAATTTGGCGATGCTCTTGGGTGAAGAAAACTGCACTACCAAGTCGACTGAGCCGATGTCGATTCCCAACTCCATGGAAGCAGTGGCTACCAACACTGAAAGCGTCCCCGCCTTCAATCGTTGCTCCGCATTATGACGCAGCTCTTTACTCATGCTGCCGTGATGAGAGCAAACCACATCTTCGCCTAAGCGCTCCGAGAGAGCCAATGCCAGCCGCTCGGAGAGCCGTCTAGTATTTACAAAAACCAACGTCGTCTCATGAGTCGAAATTAACTCAACCAGTCGCTTATAGAGTTCTTCCCAAACCTCGTTGCTCATCAAAGCCGATAGTGGTGAACTAGGCACTTCTAAACGAATATCCATCTGCCGGCGAAAACCCGCATCCACGATCTTGCAGTCAATGTCTTCATCGCTATAGTTACTGTTGCCAACTAGATACTTGGCAACCATCTGAATGGGCCGTTGCGTCGCCGATAGGCCAATCCGCTGCAGTCGTTGCCCCGAATTTTCAAGCACCAATCTTTGCAGTCGCTCGATAGAGAGCGCCAAGTGCGAGCCGCGCTTATCACCCAGCATCGCATGAATCTCGTCCACTATTAGTGTAGGCACATTTGCCAACATGGCTCGTCCGCTCGCACTGGTCAGCAACAGATAGAGAGACTCAGGCGTGGTAACTAAGATATGCGGCGGCTGCTTGGCCATCTTCTGCCGCTCACTCGCCGGGGTATCGCCTGTGCGAACAGCGATCCTAATATCGACTGGACCCTCCCCACGTTGCTTCAGATTTTCAGCAATGCCCTTGAGAGGTGTTTCAAGGTTCTTGTGAATATCGTTGCTTAGCGCTTTCAGCGGCGAGACATAGAGAATTTGCACCCCGGGATTAAGCTGACGCTTCAGTCCTCTCACTAATAAGTCGTCTATTGCTGCATAGAAGGCGGCAAGGGTCTTACCACTGCCTGTCGGGGCTGATATAAGCGTGTGACGGCCAGCTTTGATCGCAGGCCAGGCCTCGGCCTGAGCTTGGGTAGGCTCGCCAAACTGAGCGGTAAACCAATCGCGAGAAGCTGGATGAAATTGCGTCAGTGCCATAATCTATTTTGAAAAGCAGTTTACTGTACGGACATACAGGTTAGTGAAGACCCCCGAGGTTTGCAATAGTGCCGTGAGGGACTACGCTCGAGAGAGCCCAACATTTAGGCTCTACGCTCGTCAGCGCTCAATCTCCAGCTGTCTCAAGCGAATTGACATGCCTGGAAGACCTGGGCTAGGTTAGAGGGAACTAAGGTGTAGAAGTAATGAATGATCTAAATAAGCCCAGTATTACCGAGCGTTTCGGCAGCAACCTAAATCTGTTTTGGAAGGAAAATAGACAATTTTTCCTTTTGCTGACCTGCATTGTCTTTTTCAAGAGCGCAATCGCCGACCTGAGCTCGATCTCCGGCGCCTCTATGCAGCCTACGCTACTCGATGGTGACAAAGTCTGGGTGAATAAGCTCGCGTACGACATAAAGATACCCTTCACCGAGATATCCCTAGGCCAGCTCTCCGATCCTAGTGGCGGCGATGTAGTCATCATCGACTCTAAAAAGGCTAATAAGCGACTTGTTAAGCGCATTGTCGGCGTGCCTGGCGACACCATCTACATGCAGAACAACGCTCTTGTTATCAATGGCGAGGCCGCGCACTACGAGGTTATCTCCAGAGATGACGATTCCATTATCATTCTGGAAGAGCTCCCGGATAAGACGCATCAGGCGCGCTTGTCCAACCGCTTCGTCAGCCGAACAGCCCGCAGCTACGGACCCACCGTGGTGCCAGAAGGCCAATACTTTGTGTTGGGAGACAATCGCGATAACAGCGCAGACAGTCGTGTCTACAGCTTCGTGCCCAGAGAAGAAATCATCGGCCGCTCAAACTCCGTGGTTTTCTCTCTCGATAGTGACAATAACTATCTGCCCCGCGGCGAGAGATTCCTGGCAGGCCTCGATCAAAATTAGACATTAATCCAAATCAGCCCTGTGCCGTTGAATATGCAGCGCTACAGTACTTCTATGGCCAATAAGTGACGCACCACAGTGAAGCAGCTCATCGAATTCGAGATGATTTAATTATCTTGAAATAAAACCCGCATGAATCGGGTATTGTTAGTAATGCTTTAACTCGTTCAAAAGGCGAGGCTATGGCAGAAATTCTTGTTAAAACTCGTGAGGTAGTCATGAATCAGAAAACCCAGCCCCGCGTCCGGGTGATGAGCAGATTCTTGCTTGCCCTGATGTTGCTTGGGAGTATCCAGGTTTCGATCGCACAGGACTTCGTCTGGGCTCCAGACTTTCCAGTTGGCGCATCGGTTCCGGAGATCTCAGCACAAGATCAGGATGGCAATGTTCAATCATTTGACGGCTTAAAAGGCGAAAAGGGCATGCTCTTAATGATGAGCCGCTCCTTTGACTGGTGACCATACTGTAAAGCTCAGCTCGTGCAGCTGACCGAAATCAGTGATCAGATAGAAGCAATGGGCATCAATGTTGTTGCCCTAACCTTTGATTCAGTGGAAACATTGAAGACCGTGCAGGAAGATCAAGACATTCAGTTCCCTCTTCTTCACGATGAAGAAGTCACCCATGTGAATGCCTTCGGTATTCGCAATTTGGACTACGAACCAGGGCATCGGATTCACGGTATACCGTATCCAGGCATATTCCTGATCGATTCAAACGGAGTCATTAAGGCCAAGTTTGCTGAAG
Organism: uncultured Gammaproteobacteria bacterium; assembly: GCA_913058275.1. Taxonomy (GTDB): domain Bacteria; phylum Pseudomonadota; class Gammaproteobacteria; order Pseudomonadales; family Pseudohongiellaceae; genus UBA9145. The sequence continues at coordinate 6,702 of CAJXQP010000116.1, forward strand.
AGAGATATCAAGATCGACCTCCCTTCGATGACATTCTTGAGGCCGTCTCCGGACTTTAAGCGCCATAAAACTAGCGGGGAGCTGCTTGGCTTCCCGCTAGTTTTATACATGGCGACTCTAGCGACGTTTTGGCTACAGCAAAGATCGCCTTGTCCTGTTAGCCTTTTCCCTTTGCCCGCATCAAGTGTAATAATCTAACCCAGCTTCGGCGCGTAATACATAACCCAAGCTACCACGGTGTACTCAGCATAATTCAGCCAGTAGTTTCACAAAATAGCCGAATGTAGAAATGGAACTTCCCCCACACCTTAGCTTTAAGCTCAGCACGAGTCTTGTTCTCCTCGCGCTCGTTATCATTGGATTCTCCTGGCCCGAACTTCATGCGCAGTCCCTGAGTAATTACAACATCCCCAGAGTGAATACGCAGCCGCGAATCGATGGTCAGATAGATCAGGGAGAGTGGAGACAGGCCACGCGCATTGCCGTCAATATAGAAACCAATCCGAATGACAATGTCCCCGCCGAGGTGGAAGCGCACGCCCTGATCATGGAGGATGGCGAGGTGCTGTACGTCGCCTTCATCGCACTAGATCCGGACCCCGATCAAATCCGCGCCTTCTATAGAGACAGAGACTCGATGTGGAACGATGACTGGGTGGCGATTGTTCTGGACACCTTCAACGACGAAAGACGCGCGTTCGAATTCTTTGCCAATCCCTATGGTGTTCAGGCTGATGCGATTCAAGACGATGTGAACAACGATGAAGACGAATCTTGGAATGCCATATGGGACAGCGCTGGACAGATTAACGAAGAGGGCTATGTCGTTGAGATGGCTATTCCGATGAAACAGTTACGTTTTACGCCTAGCGAGAACAGCCAGACCTGGGGCATCGATCTAGTCAGATTCCATCCGCGCGATCGAGGTACGCGAATCGCCAACAACCCTCGAGATAGAAACATATCTTGTTATATCTGTCAGATTAGCAAGGCCGACGGTTTTGCCAATCTAACTCGAAGTAGAAACCTCGAGGTTATTCCTACTGTTACGTCCACTGCGGTGGAAAACAGAAACCCAGCCATGGGTGGTTGGAACAGCGAGAGTATCGATGCAGAAGGTAGTCTCGATGTGCGCTGGGGAATTTCTCAAGACTTATATCTCAACGCGACTCTGAATCCTGACTTCTCTCAAGTCGAGGCTGATAGTGCGCAGTTAGATATCAACAACACTTTCAGCCTGTTTTTCCCTGAGCGAAGAACATTCTTCTTAGACGGCGCTGACTACTTCGATACCTTTGAGCGACTCGTGCACACGAGAAACATTTCCGATCCGGACTATGGCCTAAAACTCACGGGCAAGAGTGGAGGTCACACCTATGCTCTGCTCACTGCCAACGATGTAAATACGAGTTTCTTGATACCCCGCAGCCTAGGCTCCAGCGTTGCCTCACTCGGAGAGATTGAATCTAACGTTGCGATTGGCCGCTATCGCTTCGATATTTTTGAGAATTCCACGATCGGCGCATTGATTACCGATCGCCGGGCTGACGGCTACAATAATACCGTCAGCAGTGTCGATGCGGTACTCAGGCCCACCGACCAAGATTCGATCTCTATTCAGTCCATGCACTCCAGCTCTGAGTATCCCATCCTCATACCTGTCTCTTATACACATCTCCGAGCCCACGAGACCGAGGCTGATCTCG
>CAJXQP010000117.1 GCA_913058275.1 uncultured Gammaproteobacteria bacterium
TCTCTATTCGTCGGCAGCGTCAGATGTGTATAAGAGACAGCAAATGTATTTTCGGCGGCAATACTTGCGGCGGTTGGCTGAGCGCTTGTCAGGCGTAAGGAGGAAGCGCCCTTGAGCTCAAAATTGACATCAAAATATCCTTGGCCGAAGACGTTTACAGAGTAAACTGTGAGATTGTTATTGTCTGCATCGAAATAGTCGGCATCGGCTTGTTTTGCGTCGGCATTTACTACCAATAGGAATGCAAGTATTCCAAAGCCGAAAAAGTAATTTAATTTGATGGATTTAGTTAAGATCATTTACCTGCCTCTACTAAAATTTCTCCGAAGCCACATCCACCATCTGAGAATATTTAGCTCTTGATGTTCAGTGGACTACACTTTTTCTGAAATAAGGCCTTTATGAGCTATTTCATGGAAAAGTAATGTGAGCGTCCCATTATCCGCGTGCTTTTCGCGTCCAATATTAAAGTGCTGTGTAGCATATTGCTTCATTTGGCATTCAAGTGAGTTGGCATATTATCGATAATAAGCAGCTTTTACCAACTAGAGACAGAAGCTAATTTTGATGAAAAAATCGAGCGGGCTTGCATTTAACAATTGCATGCTGTGCGCGACGAAAAATTTTTGGTTGAGTGCAGAGGGAGTTCAATCAATCGCGCCAGCACATGCATAACTCAGTGGATATATTCTAGTCAGGGTCGCTAATTTTATTAGAGATAAGTTTAATGTACACTCGAAAGTAAATTTTATTTGACTAACTAGAGATTACCCCAATGTCATACTACCAAAGCGGCGAACTCGCTGAGTATTCCAGCGGCACCGATTTATATGACAGATCCCTAACTGTTCACGGAATCAAAATTGTCGCAGGCGCAGAAGTAATTGGTAATAACGCTGTTCCCGACGCCTGGGTATATAAGACAGCACGAGTAATACAGTTACTTTTAGATCCCAAGGGGCAAGGAATAGACAGAGTTGCGCAAGACAACGTCATAAAAATATTACAGGGAGAAAGCGGCACGTTCCACGCAGGTTTGCCAACTGTTCAAAGGACGCTTTACGGCAGTGGAGACAGCTACGAATCAAACCCATTGCGTACACCGGAGCTGTGGACCGGTTTAGATGCGCACAACGACAGCCATGTTAGTAACGATATGGTCTGGTATAGAAACATCGAATCACCGGTTCCCCCCACCGGTAGAAATGATATTGCTGAAATCATGGAGCATATTCTTCATACAATACATATGCTTGGAATTAAAGGAGCCATAGGGGGCTCGTTACAAGCTCTCGATGGATCAGATCAATCAAGCGAAGTCTATAAGGCGATGAATGAAGCGGTTGAGAATGGCGTATTTGATCTAGAGGGATATGGTGGGAGCTTAGAAAGAGACCTAGAATTTTCGGGAGAGGTGATTTTAAAAGAATATCTCTATGTCTTAACGTTTGGAATGTGGGAGTACAGTGAATTTTGGGACGAGGGATCGTTAGCACCTGAATGGTCAGATTCAGCTAGAACACCCGAAGGGATTTTAGAATTGAACCCTCTCGGTCATGCCCTTTTTACAAAGTATCTCGCTCCAGTTATTTCGCAGCCGAGCAAAGAAATTTTGCTAACTATGTTCCAAGATAATGATCAAGGGGATCATGGTTATCTTTCTGATACGGTCGAGCAGAACGTGATTTCGCTGATCGTAGAAGAGGGAATTGTTGCAGAGTTCGCGCAAACAGTTTCTGACTTAGATGAAGTAATAGTGCGTAATGGTCAGGAAATATTGAGTCATACAATAAATTATGGGAGCGAGACTTATAAATTTGAGGATGTCGATCAATTTATTATGGTTTACCTAAGAAATGACGCATTCTCCGCTGAGTACCAAAAAGAAATAGCAGATAGTTTTCCTGATTACAGTACCGTTAGCTATTCTGAAGTGGTTTCAATTGTTGGGCTAAGCGAACTAAATAACGTGATATTGCAGGTCGCTGGAGCTGATGGGCTCTTTGTAGCCTAGAACCACACGAATCACCCACCCTACGGAACGCCTCCGTTTAATATCCAGCTTCAGGAGACCGCTACAGACATTCGTGCGGCGAATATAGCCCTTCGATTTCGTAGCGAGGTGGGCAGACGGGCTCGCCCTCGGGCTGGATTTTTGCAAAGAAACAATAAGGGGTCTGACCCCTTTTGTGACCCCTTTTATGAATAAAACAATGGACGCAAGAACCCGGCACCTCCTGACAGCCCCTCCCTTCGCGCTGCTTGTCTCTCTCGCGACACCCAACAGCGTGGCTTTTTTTATTCAGTCGATCGTAAGCATGACCGAGGTCTGGATTATTGGCAGCCTTGGCACCGCGTCGCTTGCCGCGATTGCACTCGCCTTTCCACTGTTAATGCTCATGCAAACCCTGCCAGGCGGCGCTCTTGGCGGTTCGGTCGCGTCGTCCATCGCGCGCGCCCTTGGCGCTGGCAATCATGAGCGGGCTGAACGACTGATTTGGCATGCCCTTGCGATCGCGGCAATTGGCGCAGCTCTCATCATTTTACTCTTTACTTTTTTGGGTGAAGGCTTATTCCGCTTCCTTGGCGGTTCGGACACAGTGCTCGAGCAGGCCACAAGCTATGGACGCATCCTTTGCTCCGGTGGCTTGTTTTTATGGTTAATCGGCGTGCTCACTGCGGTGTTCCGCGGCATGGGCGATATGCGATTCCCTGCACTGATGATGGTAACTAATGCTGTTGTACAGATTCCCGTGTCTATCTGCCTTGTCGTTGGCGCCTTTGGCTTACCCCAACTTGGCGTCTCAGGCGCGGCGGTGTCTGCTGTTTTAGTGAGCGCGCTAATTAGTTTCATCATGCTTTTACGCCTGGGCTTCGGCAACACACTCATCAAGCTTCGACTGCATCCACAACTCTTCTCATCCGACCTCTTCGCAGACATCATGCGTGTCGCAGCGCCTGCCTCTCTCTCACCACTGCTCACGGTGTCGACTATTATCAGCCTCACGGCAATAGTCGGCGGCTTCGGCGAGAGCGCACTTGCAGGATATGGTATTGGCTCACGTATCGAATTTTTGATGATTCCACTTATCTTTGGGCTCGGTGCAGCGATGACGTCATTGGTAGGCATGAGCATTGGCGCTGGCGATCAGGCGCGTGCAGAACGTATAGGATGGATCGGGAGTTTTTCGGCAGCTGCGCTAGCAGGATCGGTAGGACTCATTCTCGCTGTAACGGGCAACCTGTGGATTCCAGTCTTTACGCAAGACCCCGCAATACATGCCGCTGCGTTGAGCTACATACGTATAGTCGGCCCGTGTTTCATCTTTATGGGTCTGGGCTTCTCACTCTATTTTGCTTCACAGGGAGCAGGGGCAATGCTTTGGCCTGTCGCGGCGACTATCACACGAATATTCATAGCTGTCGGGGGAGCATTGCTGTTAACTCGCACTTTCGTTTTTGGATTAGACGGTGTCTATTTTGCTGCGGCTCTCGCGATGGCTTTTTATGGGATAGTGATAGCAACTTCGCTAAAACTCGGCGCTTGGAGGAAATAGCAGGGGTTCTTATTTATACAGCGCACGCGCTGGGACAATTAACAGCGCATCGATTTAGTGCGCGCACCTGACGCGGGTCGCCTTTTCGGGTCGCCCCACCGCACTTCTACTATGCTTGAACCAAAAAATCTCTCATAAATATCAATAAAATCACAACTCTATACATTCGGAAAAAGCTTGGCACGGCCATTGCTTTATCATTTGCACAACTCTAAAAAGCCAAGGTTCCTCACGAGAAAAGATTGGCAGTTCGTTATGACACTAACCTTAAATTTATTTGGAGTATTACAGATGACATTTTCTAAACTCACAACACTAAGCCTCATCTCTGCGTCACTTATCGCGCTCTCAGGTAGCGCTTCGGCGAAAGAAGCTTTCACTATTTTTGATGGCTATGTCGGATTCGATTCGCTAAAGACAATGAACGTCGAGAAAGCGATTGTCGAAGTCGGCGAAGTTAATGCTTCACGCCTAGAGGCAGGCGATATGAACAACATCTGCGTCATGCATGCCCTTGCCGACGAGTATCCCAAAGCGCTAGACGCCTGCATGGCTGCAGAGGCACTCGTTGCTAAGGATCGAGCTGTTGCCCGGCAGACACTTACCGACATCAGCAACAATCTGACCATCGTTAGAAGCAGACTTGAGACACCCCACTTCGTCAGCGCGGCTGATTAACACTTTCACTAGAACCAGGGCTCTTCTGAGTCTTGGTAGTCTTTTCGCGCGAAACTGTTAAATAGTTTAGACAGCTAAAGCAAAACCCTCGCACCAAGGGAACGCAGTGAAGTCGCTATTGCATACTATATTTATAGTATTTCCCTCGCATCCCCTCGTTGGCGGCTTTACCTGATTACGCAAGTCATCGAATACTGTCAGCATTCGCGCACTAGTGAATCAAACAATGACTAAGTCCACCGCGTGCACTTTCGCACTTGCTGCCCCTCTCGCTTTTTGTTTGTCATATCCCTCCTCCGCGCAAGAAAATGCCTTAGAGGCGAAACATTTCGCTGACATCGACATCTGGCTTAACGGTGGCCAATTTACTGACGATCTAACATCAGCTTATATTGAAAATTACCTAAACGAGTCTTCGGTAATAATGACCGGTTGCACCAATTCGCTGTATTACGGACTCGGTTACTCCTTGGGCTCTTTTACAGTCGAGGCTTTGAGCGCGATAAAAGGAGTTGAGTCTTAGATGGCCTTGTTGGAACGCCTTGGGCTGGGCCAAGATTTCGAGCTCGCCTTCAAAGATGTTTACGATATCGAGTGGGACGCTGCCGTGCCTATTTTGGCAAGGGTGATAGAAATTACTGCGGCTGATTCACCTCGCTAGTCAGGTAAGCGGCGGAATTATAGCAAACCCTGTTTTGCTACTCCACTTGCCCGTGTTTATGTTAGGTTACCTCCGAATGTCCTATCAATATACCAAAAACCATCTTGATAACCTAAATAAGGAGTTAACATGCTTAAACTTTCTAGCGTGCTGGTACTTTCATCGCTTGTCATGCCAGCACTGGCAATGGCTCAAGCCTCAATGTCTGTGGAACAAAAAATCGCAGCTGCACTTAAGGGCGAGCACCGCACGGAAGCCGAGCTTGCGCGCGATGCCGACCGTGACCCGATGGCGGCTTTGCAATTCATCGGCCTTAGAGATGACATGACAGTGATCGAATTTCTGCCCGCGGCACAGGCCTACTACACCAAAATTCTTGGACCTGTTCTTGTCGACAATGGTCACCTAATGACTGTTGATAACAGCAATACGTTTAGTAGCTGGGGAGACTGGACCGAAGAACCTGAGTTTAAGATGACTCACCCTGTGGTTATCGAAAACAATTACAGCCGCGAAGAGGGTCGCTATGTTCCGGGCGAGATCGAGTTTGGTGTAGCCGAGGCCGATTTATTCTTGCATTTCCGCGAGTATCATAACTTCAACGAAGCGGACAATATGCGCATCAATGCGAAAGTATTCGATACGCTGAAATCTGGCGGTGAGTATGTGGTTGTTGATCACACGCGTCGTCATATGCAGCCCGAAACTGGTGTATTAGGCCGTCGTGAAGATCCAGTCGATGTGATTCTTCAAGTGCAGCGCGCAGGCTTCGTTTTGGATCGAGCTTCGACTATGTTTTTCGAAGAAAGCGATGATCTTTCGAAGGAAGTCGGTCAGATTCCGAACATGACCGACAGGTTCTTCCTAGTATTCAAAAAGCCGTAACGGCGCGTCGTCATTAACGAAAAAATTGAAGAGCCCGACAGTATTTCGGGCTCTTTTCTTTTTTCCGATTAACGAGTTTATTTTTCCTCTTCGTGCGGCGACTTTCTTAAATTGGTAAGTTCGTAGCCGAGCGACTCTACAACCGAAATCAGCTCTGAATAATCAGCGTCCGAAATCTGCGGCGTGCGCGCCATCACCCACACATAGTCTCGCGCATTGCGCCCAATAATTGTTTGCTCATAGTTATCATCGAGGTAAACGATTCTATAATCGGCCTTAAAGGGCCAGATAAACTGCATCCCCCATACCGCATTGCCGGTGTCTTCAACAACGAATCCTTTGGGATTATATTCCTTGCGCTCTCCGCTAAATTCGCCTTTGTTAAAAGCAAATGTGGTGGCCACCGTGCCGTCTGCATTCAGGCGATAAGTTTCAACTGGATTATAGGCGTCGGTTTCGATAAACGTGGGTATGTTGGCAATCACATACCAGTCGCCCATAAACCGATTGAGGTCGACGGCATCTACTACCGGCATTGGCTCTGCTGTTTTACAGGCACCCACCACCAGTAATAAAACTGTTGGAACCAGGACTTTGAGTAACCGCATACACTTTCCTCGGGTATTTTCAAACGCTAGTTTGTTGCGAAACTTGGCTAACGCGGGGTACAACTGAATCTGGAGAATTCTAACCCTTATTCGTCTTCGCTACTCAGAAACACGCTGGGATCGCCTTCGCTATCGATATTCGCGTGAACCATTATCGGTCTGCAGCATACTTGGCAGTCTTCGACATATTCCTGCTCATGCACCGAGCAGTCGATTAGCAACTCGATCGGTTCTCCGCAGTACGGACAGGAGCTATAAACTGACTCTAGTGTAAATTTACTCATGACTGAGGGTACGTTCCCGCGCCTAGTCGCGATCTATGCCCTCGCAGTGAGATAGCGACGTTCAAGCCGCATGGGCCGCCGAATCTGTTAAAAGGCGAGCCGCCGCGTCTCTCAGGCGTTTGACCGCAGCTGGATCGAGCTGATGCTCGAAGAGTGTTAAATGCTGAAGGAAGGTTTGCTCGACCGCGCTAGAATCGAATGCTTGCTGCGTTTCGCGAAGATATTCGAGGCCGAAGCGGATGAGAATTATGGCGTTAACCGTGAGGTGATCGATTCGGTCCTCGGGCCAGTCTAATAGCCCGACCCGCACCATCTCCGTGAAGAAAGCCCTAAACTGTGCGCGGCTTTTATCGTAGAGACCGGTGATATTGTCCAACACGATCTGGCTGTGGCCGCCGTAGTCGGCCTGATCGCGATAGAGAAACCGGTAGAGCAAAAGCTCGCGCTCGTGAGCCATCATAAGCTCGATATAGCCCTCGATCACATCCGTCTCGCTACTGGGCCTAAGCGCTAGACGCTCGTTCGAGTAACGCACGAATTCTTCAGAGATCGACTCGAGAAGGTGACGCTTGGTTTTAAAGTGATACCAGAGATTGCCCTCCGAGATGCCAAGCTCCGCCGCGAGCGCAGCGGTGGTCACATTGCCGTAGCCAAACTCATTAAAACGAGCCTGTGCTAGGGCAATTATGCGCTCTCTGGTTTTCATTTTTCCGCCTAGTGTTGTGCCTCTGGCATATCGACTATCAAGCCATCTAGTTCGTCGGTAAGTGCAATCTGGCAGGAGAGTCTTGATGTGGTCCTCACGTTCTCGGCGAAGTCGAGCATTGACTGCTCCATCTCACCGCGCTCGCCCACTTTGTCAATCCACGCCTCGTTAACGAATACGTGGCAGGTTGCGCACGCGCAGGCGCCGCCGCAGTCGGCATCAATTCCTGGGACATTATTACTCACTGCGGCTTCCATTAAGCTGCCGCCCGCGGGGACATCGACTTCGTGCGCCGTTCCAACAAATTCTATAAAGGTAATCTTCGGCACTGATGCCTCCTATTGATAGCTAACTACTGTTAATGATCGCAACACTTACGCAAAGTAAGAGCCCGAGCGCATATGCCTATGATGCAAGGCTATGCGCTTAGCTCAACGTTTATTTGGCGTGAAGAATCACAGGGAGGGAAGTATAACCAAGCACGAAGTTAGAAAGAACCCGCTCAGGCTCGCCCACAACCTCGACACGCTCGAAACGATTGAGTATTTCCTCCCAAAGAATGCGCAGCTGCATCTCGGCAACACGATTACCCATGCAGCGATGTATACCAAAGCCGAATGACACGTGGCGACGAGCATTCTCACGATCGACCTTAAATTTGTCGGCCTCTTCGATGACTTCCTCATCGCGATTTCCAGAGATATACCACATCACCACGCGGTCACCTTTCTTTATATGCTTGCCTTGAAACTCGATATCTTCAAGCGCCGTACGGCGCATATGACCCAGAGGGGTCTGGTAGCGAATAATCTCTGACACCATATTAGGGACGAGCTCGGGGTTTGCCTTTAATTTGTCCCATTGCTCTGGGAAGCGGTTAAGCTGCAGCACACCCCCGGTCATGGAATTACGCGTTGTGTCGTTACCGCCAACGATGAGCAGGATTAGATCTGTCTCTTATACACATCTCCGAGCCCACGAGACCGAGGCTGATCTCG
>CAJXQP010000118.1 GCA_913058275.1 uncultured Gammaproteobacteria bacterium
CGAGATCAGCCTCGGTCTCGTGGGCTCGGAGATGTGTATAAGAGACAGGCTATTGAGGTTATCCGCCTGCAATCCAATCTGAGGGCCAGACCAGCTGCCGCTTACGACTTCCCAACCGTATCCCGCCGGTCCGGTCTCGTGCACGATCAATGCGCCCGCGGCACCTTGTCTTGCCGCCTCTTCATATTTGTAAGTCCAGCGGCCGTAGTAAGTCATGGCATTGCCATTGAATACATCTGGGTCTTGTGTGGCGTAGCCGGGATCGTTCACGAGTATGACTACCGTCTTGCCTGCTACATCGATACCTGCATAGTCGTTCCAATTTCTTTCCGGTGCTACCACCCCATAGCCGACGAAAACGAGTTCGCTATCGACAAGGGAAGTAGTTGGGATTTGCTGCTGGCTACCGACCATCATTTCGGTAGCGTATTCCAGCTCAGCATCATAGTTGCTGCCGCTGAATGTGAGCACCGCGTTGCTGGCCGTAGTGACCTCGGTAACAGTAACGCTCTGAAAATAGGAATCGCCATTGCCCGGGGCGATACCAAGCGCCTCGAACTCAGAGCGTAGGTAGTTGATGGTCTTCTCTTCGCCTGGCGTGGCTGGCGCGCGTCCCTCGAACTCATCTGAGGCTAGCACAGCGATGTGCTCGTGTAGCATCGCTTCGATTTCTGCTGTCTCGGAGACTGCCTCGACTGCTGGATTGGCGACTTCATTCGACTGGGGGCTGCAGCCAATGAGTATTGCGCTGCTGAATAGGGATAGGCTAAGTAGTTGTAGTAGCTTCATCATTTTCTCGACTAGATTGGCAGAACATAGCAGCGCAGAATAACGGCATTGACACTGCCGCGTCTATAGTCCGCGTTTTGGATTTTACTCTATTAGTTTCTAACTAGGATGTCGCCTGAGTGACAGATGCAGTGGTGATTATCTACAGTAAAAGCTATAGAAAATAGGCTTGATTATTCTTAGTGCGGTGGAGTGATTATATTACTCTCCAATGTATTCAAACCGTTGCTGTGTCTTGCCACCGCGCTCTATCGTTTCGAAAAACATGTCGAAGGGTCTAACCCAGAGTCCGCGCTGGCCATATAGGGCTCGGTAGATCACCACCGGCTCCTGAGTTTCGCTGTGATGAGCGAGCTCAACCACCTCATATTCGTTGCCCTTGAAGTGGCGGTACTTTCCTTTCTTGAGCACAGTCTCATTCATTGATTTGCACCTGTTGGTGGTGGTGAAGGAGGGGACCGTTGACCATCTGGTCCACCAGGCCTTCTGAATCCGGGACCGCCGTCTCTACCTCTAAAACCATCGCGGCCATCTCGTGGCCCGCGACGCTGAACAAATTCCAAGGCTGCCTGTCTTTCTTCTTCGGAAAGTAGTCCGAGGATATCGCTAGTCTGATCGTGAGACAGCGCCTGATAGCGAATATTGGCTTCACGCAATGAGGCAAAGGCAACATTAAGAGCATTGGCATCGAATGGTTGTGCGGACATTAGGTCATTGACCTGCCGCTGAGCGGTCATCATTTCGCGTCGTATCGGAAATATTTCCGTGAAGCTTTCTCGCAGCTGCGGCTCCAGTTCGCTTCTGCGTGATTCTTCCAGGTCGCGTACTACCCAGCCTACATTCGGTGGCAGTGGACGGCCGAATCGTTCGTCGTCAAAGTTCGCAACGCGATAGGCAATACCTCCCACGAAGAATAAATTTATCGATATCGAAAGTAGTAGTCCTATGAGCAAGATTCTATTTTTAGTCATGACTAGAAATTGGTCTCTGTGTAGTCAGTTAAAGATAACATCGTAAGCTCGTCGTCCCAATACTGAAAACCATCGTCTTCGATGCCAATACCAAAACTAAAGTAATTGCCCAACACGATTCCGAAAACAAGAGGAATGCACGCGGCCATAGCAGGGCGCCAAGCTTGCTTGCCAAAAGATTCTTCTGGTATCAGCCAGTTCATCACTTCTTCAATGAAGCTCCGATTGCGTTCCGGTAGTGATTGATTTAGTACGCGAGTTTCCAAACCAGGAAAACTTGGTACTTCTAGTTTTGCCATAGACTCTTCAACTTGCCATTGCTGGTTGAGCAGCATCCTCGCCTCAACATTGTTGGCGACGAAGGATTCGCATTCGCCACGCAACGTTTTCGTCCAGCGAGCAGTCTCAGTGCCATGAAGATCAATGATTCGTGTAAATTTTTCTAGGGTCATCGAAGTACCTGTTCCGTTTAATCTTGTTTGTTAAAGCGTTTTTATTGTTAGCTATTGATTGTTAACTTCACGCGTAAGCTACGCTTGGCTCTAGCAATTGCAGACTCCAAAGCCTTAACAGAGATATTCATGATAGCAGCAGCCTCTTTATTGGAGAATCCCTGATAGTGACACAGGCTCAACGCACTGCGTTGATTCTCTGGTAGGGCGCTTAGTGCTTCTCGTAACAGTTTCGTTTTGTCGTTAGTTTCCTCGGTCGACTCGTCATTGTTAGCTGGTGAGTGAGCCGCTTCGTCATCGAAACTGTCTTGTGTTTGTATTCTTGTGTGTTTGCGCAGGTAGTCTATACAGAGATTATGGGCGATGCGATGGAGCCAGGTAGTCAGCTTCGACTTTTCTGAGTCCCACTTCTGCGCATTTATCCATAGCCTGAGAAATACCTCCTGCGTGATGTCCTGAGTATCCTTCTGGTTTCCCAGAAGTCGATACGCGTAATGACTGATCGATTTGAGGTGCCGTTTGACCAATCTCTGATAGGCGGATCTGCTGCCCACGCAAACTGCTTGCATCAACTCTTGGTCAGTTATTTCGGTATTGCTTGGTTCATTCGAATTAGACAATGTTTCGCTAGTGCCCTGTTGCTTGCTCTGGGCAGGAGTTGATGATCCTGCGTCGCTATACAGTCTATCGTACGATTCGTCGAGTGCAGCAGTACGCGAAGGCGTCTTTCTCGAATCAACTTGTCTTCCTAATGATCGTATTCCTTGCGCAATACTATTCACGAATCGCCTTCCTTGGCTACCCTTCTCTTTGTGAGACTATCGATGGTTCTCTCTTTGGATCTAGGCTTGAGGTGGTCTGCCGCCTCGACGACCGCCGCGCTGAGGGCGTAACTCTTCGGCGCTTAGCAAGCCATTGTTGTCGTTATCAAGCTGGAGAAAGTTCGCTTCCTTAAATTCTCCAAGACTAACCACGCCATTGCCATCAGTATCCATTTCTTGGAAACGTGCCGTAGCTTGTTCGGTCATTGCAGCACGGCGCTCCTCCATGCTAGCAATCTGCTCTTCGCTGGGTTCGAATTCTGGGCGATTTCCTCGATTTCCTGGTCCGCGTCCCGGACGAGCGTTGAGCAACTCATCAAGAGTCAGTACTCCATTCTCATCGCTATCTAGGCGAATTAGGCTCTCCCCTCCGCGTGCTTGAAATTCTTCGAAATTAACTGAACCATCTCCATCTGTATCCAGGTTAGCTAGTGCTCGATTGTGGCCAGATTCGTCTTCTGCCGCAAATGCCGAACTCGAAAGCCCGAATAGGCTCATTGCAATTACTCGTGACAATTTGTTCATGATTTCTGCTCCTGATCTTGCTGGCTCTTGCAAAAGCCGGTTAAAAGGTTAGTTGCTGCAGTCAATGATCTATACGTGGCAGTGGGGAAAACCCTTCGCGATACTCCCGCAAAGGTCGAAAGCCGCTAGCCGCGGGGGAGGAGCTGATTATTTGATTCATTAGCTATACCGTGTAAGCTAAGCAAACCGGCATAGAATCGGTACATTGCCTCGCAAGTAGCCAAACAATAAATAGGTAGTAACTAGGGTCGCAACTATTATGAGAACTATAAAAGTCAGCCGTACAGTCATTAAGAATTTATTCCTAGCCACGTCATTATTGGCAGGCGGGTTTCTAACAAGCTCGGTAGTAGCGCAGGAATATGTGCTCGATCCGAACTGGCCACAGCCATTGCCTGAGGGCATCGAGTGGGGCCAGGTTCCGAACGTAACGATAGATGCAGAAGGGTTTATCTACGCCTTCCATCGCGCCGAGCCGCCCATCTTGAAGTTCTCACCCAGTGGTGAATTGGTCGACACATTTGGCGAGGGATGGGTCGCGACAGCGCATGGTTTTCGGGCAGCTGCAGACGGCACTCTCTGGGCTACCGATTTTAATCGACTCAATGGTCAGATAGTCACGCAGTTCGATACAGATGGCTCAGTTTTGCTTCGCCTAGGTGCCAGAGGATTTGGTGGCACGCTGCCCAATACCTTCGATGGGCCAGCCGATTCGGCAGTAGCCGCCAATGGCGATATCTTCGTTGCCGATGGACACTGGAACAACCGCATCGTTAAGTTCAGCAAAGAAGGTAGATATCTGATGGAATGGGGTAGCAAGGGCACAGGTCCGGGCGAACTCAATATGCCGCATACAATAGTCATCGACAGAAGAGGTAGGGTACTGGTTGGCGATCGCTCGAATCATCGCATCCAGATATTCGATCAAGAGGGCACATACATCGATCAGTGGGATCAGTTCGGCTGGCCTAGTGGCATGTTTATCGATCAGAACGACATACTCTATGTGGCCGACTATCAGAGCAAGCGGGGTGTAACCTATGGCAGCGCCGAAGACGGCACCGTTATGGGCTTCATTGAGGGTTCTGAGCCAGAAGGCGTCGTGGTTGATGCCGATGGCAACGTCTACACAGGAGAAGTCACCGGCGGAGAAGGCGGCGAAGGCAGTATCATGCGTAAATTCATCAAACAGTAAGCCTCTCGGGTGGGTCCGCAAATCGCAATTTGTAAGACCCGCCTTCAGATTTCTGCTAGAATTCAGCCTCGTTTTTAACAAGTCATAGTGGTTATTCAGCCCCAGAGCTATAGCCACAGATCAATGAAATTCTTAGTAGGTTACAAGCCTCTAGCAGTCTTAAGGGTTATGCATCGCGTATGGAATTAGCTGAAGAAAATTTGGGAGAGCACCACCTCGACGAGAAGGAAGTGGTCGACGTAGTTGTGCGCTTCGCTGGAGATTCTGGCGACGGCATGCAGTTGACTGGGAATAACTTCACCGAGGCCACCGCGCTCTACGGGAATGATCTATCGACGTTTCCAGATTTCCCTGCCGAGATTCGTGCGCCTGTTGGTGCAACCTTCGGTGTCTCCGCGTTTCAGATTTACTTCGGTGCCAATGATGTTACGACGGCGGGTGATGCGCTCGACGTGCTCGTTGTGATGAACCCAGCGGCACTAATTACTAACGTAGATAATTTGGTCGATGGCGGGCTGCTCATCGTAGATAGTGGAGCGTTCACGGCCAAGAATTTAACTAAGGCGAAGTATCAGGTAAATCCCCTAGAGGATGGATCCCTAGATAAATTCCGCGTCCTCGAGATCGATATTACGAAACAGGTTTTGGCCGCCGTCGCCGAGTTCAATCTCGGTCACAAAACCGGAGTGCGTAGCAAAAACATGTGGACTCTGGGGTTGGTGCTCTGGTTATTCGATCGCGATCGCGCCGGAACCATCGAGAGCCTGAAGACAAAGTTTGCCAGCAAGCCTGAGATAGCCAGCGCAAATATAGCTGCATTGAACGCGGGCCATGCTTACGGCGAGACTGCCGAACTGCCTGCCGGAATACATGTCTACAAAGTGCCGAAGGCAAAAGTTTCACCCGGCACCTATCGTAATATCACTGGCACTAACGCACTTGCTTGGGGTCTTATTGCCGGTTCCGAGCTGGCGAATATAGAATTGCTATTCGCCTCCTACCCAATTACACCAGCATCGAATCTGCTGCATGAATTGGTGCACCACCGTGACTTCGATATCAATACGTTTCAGGCGGAAGACGAAATCGCTGCCGTGTGTGCCGCAATAGGTGCATCTTTCGCCGGCTCGCTAGGTGTTACCTCTAGCGCTGGCCCCGGTATCGCTCTTAAGTCCGAGGGCATAGCACTGGCCTGCGCGACTGAACTACCTCTGATAGTCGTTAACACACAGCGCGGCGGGCCATCTACTGGTCTGCCGACGAAGACCGAGCAGTCAGACTTGAATATGGCGCTCCACGGTAGGCACGGAGATACGCCGATGCCAGTTATTGCATCTTCCACCCCTACAGATTGTTTCGAAGTGGCGATTGAAGCCGTGCGTCTTGCAACGAAATACATGACGCCGGTGATGCTGCTTTCCGATGGTTATCTGGCGAATGCCGCAGAGCCTTGGAAGATTCCCGATTTTTCCGAGTTCAAGCCATTCCCTGTTGAACACTACACCAAGGCAGAAGACTTTAAACCTTCGATTCGTAACGAGGAAACTCTGGCGCGTGTATGGGCCAAGCCAGGCACTCCAGGACTCGAGCACCGCATCGGCGGTATCGAGCGCAGTTTTGACACCGGCGACATATCTTACGACCCTGCCAATCACCAGAAGATGACCGATCTGCGCCAGGCGAAGATCGCAGGAATCGCAAATGATATTCCTCTGCAGGAAGTCTGCCTCGGGAATAAAACTGGCAAGCTAGCAGTTGTTGGATGGGGTTCTACATTCGGCGCTATACATCAGGCTGTTAAGCGGGCGCGCGCCGAAGGTTTGGACGTCTCACATATCCAAGTGCGCTATCTGTCTCCTTTGCCCCGAAATCTTGAAGAGCTGCTTAAAAGCTTCGATTCGATTCTGGTGCCGGAGATGAACACTGGTCAATTCGTACGGCTGATTCGGTCCGAATATTTAATCGATGCTGAAGCCTTAAACAAGGTGGCCGGCCAACCGTTCAAAATTGGTGAAATTCTAGCGGCGATCCACGCGAAGATAGCCACCTTAGGGAGCAATTTATGAATCAAGCGCTACCCAAATTAACCGTCAAGGACTACACCTCCGATCAGGAAGTGCGTTGGTGCCCAGGTTGTGGCGACTACGCCATACTGAAGACTATTCAGAAGCTGATGCCGACATTCGAGCAGCCAAAAGAGAATCAAGTATTTATCTCCGGCATCGGTTGTTCTTCGCGTTTTCCTTATTACATGAATACCTTTGGCTTCCATACTATTCACGGTCGTGCTCCGGCAGTGGCAACCGGGGTTAAGCTGGCGAATCCAGAATTGGATGTGTGGGTAATTACTGGTGACGGCGATGGTTTTAGTATCGGCGGCAACCATATGTTGCATGTGTTGCGGCGTAACGTAGACCTGCAGATTCTGCTTTTTAACAATGAGATATACGGGCTTACCAAGGGTCAATACTCTCCGACCTCTCCTCCGGGCACACGATCTCCGTCATCGCCTACGGGATCTATCGATCTTCCACTGGCTCCCTGTGTAGTTGCCATAGGCTCGGGGGGAACTTTTATAGCGCGCACGATCGATACTCAGGCGAAGCATCTGGGTGCGGTAGTGACTCGGGGTCATGAGCATAGAGGCACATCTTTCATAGAGATATTGCAGAACTGTCCAATCTACAACGACGGTATATTTAATCAGGTCACGGACAAGAAGATAGCTGCTGATTTTAAGGTTGAGCTTGTTCAGGGCGAGCCCATAGTATTCGGCAAGGAACGTGAGCTGGGTATTCGCCTCAATCACGACAGCCTCAAGCTAGAGGTAGTCGATGCGACTAGCGATGATGTGCTGATCCACGACGAAACCAATAAAGTATTGGCCACACTGCTCGCGACCATGAGGGGGTCAGATCTTCCGGTGGCGGTAGGTGTGATTTACAGTGAAGAAAAGCCCTCCTATGTAGATGACTCTCAGCAGCAGCTGATTTCGATTCGGAAAGCCAAGGGCTCCATGACAGAACTCTTGCACAGTGGACATACTTGGGAAGTTGAATAGCAGGCAGCGAGCAATCCAATTATTACGATTGAACTGCTGTCAAATAACTGAAATAGAAACGGGTGTAGACTAAGCTCATGAGTCAACAGCGTAATAATCGACGACACTTTTTACAGATGGGGTTACACGGGGCAGCTTTGTTTGCCGCAGGTGGTCTCTTGCGTTTTCAGCAGGCGACAGCAGCCGGCATTGATACATCCCCGTTTTACTCTCTTAGCAATTTGGGGCCCCTGCTTGAGCCCGATGCCAACGGCTTGAAGTTGCCCGACGGTTTCAAGTCGCGCATCATTGCTCGCTCTGGGGAGGCGCCGGCCGGTTTGCCCGGATATTCATGGCACTCGGCACCCGATGGCGGTGCCACATTCCCCGCAGACGATGGCGGTTGGGTCTACGTCTCCAACAGTGAGATGCGCAGCTTTAGTGGTGGTGTCGGTGCGATCCGCTTTGATGCGGGGGGCGAAGTTGTCGACGCCTATCAAATCCTGAAGAACACTTCTATCAATCTGTCTCTTATACACATCTGACGCTGCCGACGAATA
>CAJXQP010000119.1 GCA_913058275.1 uncultured Gammaproteobacteria bacterium
GCTCGGAGATGTGTATAAGAGACAGAACCTAGGCCTAGTTCTTGGCTCGGCCGCCATCATCACCCCCATGTCTCTGCAGGGGAAGATCATTCGTAGAGAGCTGCCCTTATTTTTACTTGGCACGACCGTTCTCTTGTCCATGACTCTCGACCCGCTGTTGCGTGGTGAGAACTCATTCATTGACCGTTCCGATGGTCTGATCATGCTGTTGCTGTTCGGGATCTTTATCTATCTAGTCGTAACCGACTTTATGCGTCAGGATAATGACGCGTTGGTAGCTACTATAGAAGGCTTGGATATAGTTTCTCACGCGGAGAAGAGAACCAACTGGCTGTTGGTAGTTGGCGGCGCTATTGGACTTGCGATTGGCGGACAGTTAACTATCGTTCATGGTTCAAATTTTGCGGAGTCCTTAGGTGTGCCACCGGTGATAGTCGGTATGCTGGTGATAGCGATAGGCACAAGCCTGCCGGAATTGATAACTTCGATATTCGCTGCTATGAAAGGTGAGGCCGACTTATGCGTAGGTAACGTGATCGGCTCAAATATTTTTAATGGTCTATTCGTTCTGCCGATTAGCGCGCTAGTTAATCCACTGTTGGTTCCTGACGGTGGTGAACTAGATATTTTAGTTTCCTTGATTTTTGCCGTATTTCTGATTCCCATATTTATATGGGGTAAGGGAATAATGAATCGCCAGGTCGGTATACTTTTTGTAGTTGCCTACATTGCTTATATGACATTTCGCGTGAGTACCACCTAGTCGGTGCAGTCGACCCAGATATTCTTACTGCAGATGGACGAGAGTGGGGGTGGTTAGAGGGACTAATTTAAATCTCCTCTAACCTCATTTCTGCTGAAGACAATGCAACGGGTGATGCTGTCTTGATCCCAATCTTTCGAACTAGATTCCCTTAGGCTCCATGATCGCCTGATAGAGCAAGCGCCGAGAGGAGCCACGAACATCTGGTGTTAGCGGGCCCGCAACTTGAATCATGCCGACGAAGACGATGTCCTCAACAGGGTCGATCCAGAACCAAGTGCCGGCAGCGCCGCCCCAGTAGTATTCACCCTTGGAGTAACTCTCCGCTTCGACTGGATCTAGAATTACTGCGAAATCCAAACCGAAGGCTGTGCCTTGCTGGTCTAGGGCGGATTCGGCCATTGCTTTCGGAGTCTGGTCACGGTGCATTAACTCGACGGTAAGAGGCGCGAGTATCCGCTCCCCATCTAGCTCGCCGCCATTGAGTAGCATCTGACTGAAACGCATATAATCTGCGGCCGTAGAGACGAGACCTGCGCCTCCAGATTCGAATGCAGGAGCCTTCGTGAAGTCAGCGCCAGGAAACAATTCGCTGGGGGCCAACGCTCCTCCCTCTGAATAGGTATACATCTGCGAGAAACGACTTAGTTTTTCTTCGGGCACATAGAAGGCAGTGTCCTCCATGTTTAGTGGCGTGAAAATTCTCTCCTCTAAAAATTCTCCAAATTTCTGGCCTGAAAGTACTTCCACCAAATAGCCCTGCACATCAACAGATACTGAATATTCCCACTGTGACCCTGGCTGACTCTTTAATGGAATCTGCCCGAGCTTTCTAACGAAGTCTCTGCCAGCTTCATTGGGCGCGAGAATGCCAGCAGCTGCAGCTGCGCCTATACCCGCTGCTAGATAGGCAGAATCAACAGGGGACTGGGAGAAAATGCCGTAGCTTAGACCGCCTGTATGGCTCATCAACTCGCGAATAGTCATCTTGTGATTGGCATCAATAGTGGTCATGCTGCCATCGGCATTGGTTCCGGTATAGACCTGCAAATCTTTCATTTCAGGAATGTACATTTCGACTGGATCAGAAAGTTTAAACTTGCCTTCTTCGTACAGAGCCATCAACGCAACACCAGTTACTGGCTTCGTCATCGAATAAATGCGAAACAGCGTGTCATTCGTCATAGGCGCTCTGGATTCTAAGTCGCGGTAGCCTACCGATTCAAAGTGCATAACTTTGTTGTCGCGCGCTGCGATCGTAACAGCTCCAGCCAGGAGGCCCTCATCCACGAGACTTTGCATGGCGGCTGTTACACGATTTAAGCGCTCCGAGTCCATGCCAACTGCCTCTGGCGAAACCATTGCCAGGTCCGGTCCTATGCTGACTGAAATGTTGCCGTTGATTGAAGTAGAACAGGCAATCAGAGTGCTCAGCACTACAAATAATAATGTGTGCTTAAAAGCTTTCGAGTTTAGACGTAGTAAGATTGTCATGGATGTTCCTTTTCTTAGGCGATTAACTACAGCGCAGAGTACTTTGAATTAGTGGATCAGACAACATGGGGTAGACCTTAGAAAGGCAGAGAATCCACATTGCTGAGTTTGTTCCTGCTTTGAACGAACTAAACCAAACTGAATTGGTTGTGCTTGAGGTGAAGTGATCTAAATTTATGCCTCCTATATACTGCTTAACTTGTAACCCAACCCAATTTGAGTGCCAACTAATATGCGTCTTTATCATTGTAAAAACTCGCGTTCCTTGAGACCTCTTTGGGCGCTCGAAGAACTGGGCTTAGATTTCGAGCTGGTCACGATGACGTTTCCGCCCCGATTCGAACATGCAGGCTATCTGGACATCAATCCTTTGGGTACGGTACCAAGCCTCAAGGATGGGGAGCTTACACTCACGGAATCGACAGCCATCTGTCATTACCTTGTAGATAAGTATGGACCGACACCGTTGGCTTTGCGCACAGATGAGAAAGAATATGGTGAGTATCTAAATTGGTTGTATCGCAGTGATGCGACACTCACGTTCCCGCAGACTCTTGTGCTGCGTTATACAAGGCTGGAGCCCCAAGAGAGAAGAATCCCGCAGGTGGTAGAAGACTATACCAAGTGGTATTTCTCTCGCCTACGCAGCGTTGAGTCGGCCCTAGAAGGTAAGGAATTTCTCTGTGCCGATAGATTTACCATTGCGGATATAGCGGTGGGCTACGCGCTTTTTATGGGAATTTCACTTGGTTTAAGTGAGCACTACAAACCAAATTGTCAGCGTTATTTAGCGAATCTCATGGAGCGCGATGGTTTCAAGAAGGCGATGGCACACCAATAGGCTGCCTCGTGGTGCAACCCACTCTACTCTATTGAGCGGTCAAACCGAAAGGCTGTTCCAACCAACCATCATCTGCGTCGCTGACTACCAGCTCAACTTCTATGAGCCGGTCTGCAGAGGTGCCGCCGTTGACGTTAAGAAGCTTCATCACTGCATCTCGCTGCGCGGATCCAAGTGCGGCTAATTCGCCTTCACTGATATATTCGGCCGCGCCAGTCTGCAATATAGGCGAGGATGTCAAGTTGTTCTGGTGTTGCTTGCAATGTACTCTCGATATAAAGAGATTGAAGCACGCTTAAGCGTCTCGCGCTAAGCAGCTCCTCGCTCTGGGTCGTTCACGTTTCCGCTTATCGGAACCTCGAGATAGATTACGCCGTTTCCAGCTTTAAGAAGAGCGGTGGTTAGATCTAGAGATAATGAGTTTTCTCCATTGCATGGAAAAAACCAGTGGATCACGTGCTATGCTATCCATAGTACAACAAGCCACAAGAGACCTACCATGAGTTTAAGCAGCGAATTTCTCGAAGATTTGGAACTCCTCAATCTATTCAATCTTGACAGTTCACAAGGTGGCATAAAAATCCATCATGAGGCTGCTCCCGAGCGTATAGCCTCGGCGAAGCGTCTATTTGCCTCGAACGTCACCACGCTGGAAGACGGCGGCTACCTAACACCCCTAGGTCTTGAGGCTGCCGCTCATGCGCAAGCGCTCGTGACCATGCTGCAGGCGAAGCCTTAGCTCCAGGACGATGTAGTCAGTAAATAGGGTCTGCAATGAGCCATACTTTTGTTAGTAGCCTCGCACTATTTAGTGCAGCGCTCTTTTCACTTAGCTTTCATGCTTCTGCCCAGGATTATACGCCCAAGCTCACCGAACACGGCCAGCCCGATCTGCGTGGCGTGTGGAATTTCTCGTCACGTACACCCCTAGAGCGACCGGAGAGGTTCGGCGAGACTGAATTTCTGCAAGACGTGGATAGAGCAACTCTGAATGCCCGGCCCGCTCGAAGTGGCAGTGCAGGTGCTAATCCTAGCAGGGTGATTGGCGCCTATAACGGTTACTGGAATGACAGAAATGAGCTGCAGCAAAGCGGTAGAACTTCGTTGATCACTCATCCGCTCAATGGAAGGATTCCTCCAGTACGAGATGGGGTTCATGTTCAGCTCGGTGGCGATATAACAACGGATGTCGACTTCGGCGAGTCTCGCCCAGTTCGTTATACCCATGGTGGCATCGGCCGTACAGGGCCCGAAGACCGAGGTCTTTCGGAGCGCTGCTTGGTGTTTGTATCAGGCCCTCCACTGTTAACGGGCTACTACAACAATCATATTCAGATTTTTCAGAACGCCGATCATGTCGTTTTGTTGATTGAGATGGGCTGGGATGCACGGATAGTTAGCCTAGAGGACAAGCCGCATATCGATAGTGCTATTGAGCAATGGTCAGGTGATTCACGCGGCTATTGGGATGGCAATACACTAGTAATCGAGACGCGCAATTTTAGCGAACAGGTAGGCAGTCTAAGCCTAAGAGGCATTGCCTATGGCAACGCAAAGGACCGGTTACTTACCGAACGTTTTAAGCCGACTGCCGCGGGGGTTCTCGAGTATGAGTTTACTGTTGACGATCCAACTACCTTCACTGACAAGATAGTCGGCATATCCTCGATGACTAGTGTGGAAGATAATATCTATGAATTCGCCTGTCATTCGGGGAACTATGCGATGGCAGGAATTCTTCGAGCGGGTCGTGTTGAAGAAGCTGACGTCGCTGCGGCTAGTAATCCTCTGCTGAGATAGTTCTAGTTTCGCCTGGTGAGGTGAAAAGATCGAAGCCGCGCAGTTCGACCGGGCGCAGCAACGGGTCGGCTGGGATTGTGACTGGCACGTGTACTCCCACGTTTCTCTTCGCTTTAATTCTATTGTTCAAAATTTCTCGCCCACTAGCCGAGCTGAAAAACCAGTACGGGGGAAATGCCATATGTGGATTGTTACGATTCCAGTATTGCGCATCCTGAGAAAAATGCACATCGTTCGGGTCGGCGTCTCCCATATGCAACACTGTCGTGTCATCGTTTAGCGTTACACGCCACACAATATTTTCTATGTCGAGCCTCCCGGTCGGCCAACCCGAGTGTGGAATGCGCACCGCCTCGATCAGTAGCCCTTCCATGTTCAGTGTTACAGGTGCATCTTTGTACTCGAGGCTCACGGCCGTTACGCGCTCATAAATATCAGCGTCATTACTACTACTCTCACTGCGCATAGCAATGACTGCCTGA
Organism: uncultured Gammaproteobacteria bacterium; assembly: GCA_913058275.1. Taxonomy (GTDB): domain Bacteria; phylum Pseudomonadota; class Gammaproteobacteria; order Pseudomonadales; family Pseudohongiellaceae; genus UBA9145. The sequence goes on from CAJXQP010000119.1 coordinate 5,381, forward strand.
TTTGGTGCATACAGCCTTATATCAGGCTGTTCCTTTAATAGGCGAACCATATCCTCGGGCGAGAAGTGATCGCCATGATGATGACTAACAAATACAGCGTCGATACCGTCAAAGGGAGCTGTGCCTGCGAAGAGCGCTTCTTCCAACTCTTCTGGCAAGAGCATGTACTGTCCGTAGTCGTTTCGGAAAAGCGGGTCGAATAGAATTTTGGTGTCGCCATGTTCTACCATTAATCCTTCGTTTGCCAGGTAATGAGCTTTGGACTCATGTGCCTGTACTCCTCCGATATTCAATATGAGAAACGCTAGGCCAGCAATTGTCTGCGATGCTTTCTTTGTCATAATTTCTCTCGCCGTTTTTCTACTATTGGACGATAGTCATTTCTTCTAAGAGGTTTGTCGCGCCATCCATATACTCCATCACCCACAGCATGTAACGGGCATCGACGGAGATCGCGCGATTCTTCGCATCGTCAAAATCCCAGTCGCCGATGATGCTTTCGTAGACGCCATCGAATAGTAGTCCAACAAGTTGCGCCTTACTGTTCATGGTTGCGGTGCCAGAATTACCACCAGTAATGTCTAGCGTGCTCAGGAAATTTACCGGAACCGTACCTATTGACGATAGGGCATAGTCGCCATACTGACCCGCGCGGATAAGATCTAATTGCTTCGCAGGTGCATTGAATGGATCGACACCTGTATCCTTGCCGAGTATGCCTTCTAGTGAAGTAAACGGCTGGTTGATCAGTCCATCTTTCGGCTGGTTGCCGCGCACCTGACCGAATGTAACTCGCAGTGAGCTATTGGCATCGGCATAGATAGGCTGGCCTAGGCTACGGTTATAGGCAATGACAACCTCCATGTACTCGGGGCGCCAGCGCTGAAATTGACCGCGTAGTTCTTTTCTTTCAAGCTCGAGTGCCATGCGCTCAGCGTAGGAGAGCACTGCGTAGCGAATCAATGGATCGTCGCTAGCCTCGAATTCCTCGATCGAACTATCTAGCCATGCTAGGCGAGTCTCCTCGTCGTTCAAGGATGTCTGCGTATAGCTGTTTTCGATAATCTGGTCTACCTGACCCTGATCGATGTTACTCGAAATTCCGAAGAAAGAGTCAGTTGCTTGGGAGCGATACTGCTCGGGTAGTTCGGCATAGCGGGAAAGTAAATAACTAAGTGTTGCCTTGTCGACGGTCTCATCGAAGCGTCGGCTAATAGCCTGCATCGATTGACGAAAACGTGTTAAGTCTCGCTCTTGGTAACCGGGTTCTCTTTGGGCATCTGGCTTTTGTTTTTCCATGGCTAAGCGGTACAGGCGATGTGCGGCGTTAGGCAGAGTTGCATAGCCCATATAGCTGCTCACAAGATCAGACTCGCGCGCTGCATGATTTGAGTCTATCAGGGCTTCAAGTTGACCTACCGCAGGAGCATACCGTTCGCGTCTGTCAGAATCACTATTGATCCATTCGGTAAGATCGGTTTCAGCCGCTGTGCGTCTGTCGATAAAGTCGCTTTTCCCGTAGCTCTCCACCATAGATTGAAAGTTCTTTGAGTAGTTGCTTAGGCTGGCGAGAGTGCCTTCATAAGCGATACGTGCAGCGCTGCCGTCTGCGGAGTTCTCGTTGATGATGCTGATTATGTCTTCACGAAAACCGCGCGCCTGTGGGTAGTACCATTCAAACTCATTCTCAACCTCGGCGGTTGTGCGGTAGCGGTTTGTGCCGCCGGGATAGCCGACACCCATTACAAAGTCGCCATCTTCTACACCCTTTGCGCTAACTTCTAAGAAACTTGCAGGAGAATAGGGCACGTTGTCTTCGCTGTATTCTGCAGGTCGTCCATCTGTTCCTACGTAGGCACGATAGAAACCGAAGTCACCGGTGTGACGTGGCCACTGCCAGTTATCGATGTCGCCGCCATATTTTCCGATGCTTGTTGCTGGCGCATAGACGAGACGTACGTCGCGAACTTCCAAGCGCTTGATTAGAAAATATTCCAAGCCCTGGTGAAAAGAGGAAACGGCACAGCGATGATTGCCCGACGATTCGCAATCAGCAATCAGAGACTTTCGGTTCGCCTCGATCATCTTGTAGCGATCTATTCCAGAAGTCGACGTAGTAACGCCAGCCAACACGTTTGAAGTCACGTCGGTCACTTCCTCGGTGACATACACGCGAGTACCTGGCGCTGTTGGAATCTCTTCACCGAGTTGCTTCGCTAAGAATCCATCGACCAGCAGATTATTATCCGGCGTGCTGTTGTACTGCACGGAACCATAGATACAGTGATGATTCGTCACCACTAAGCCCTGAGGCGATACAAAGGATGCACTACAACCGCCTAAGCTGACCACTGCATTCATCGGGAATTGATCCAGGCGACTAAGGTTCTCGGGATTGATCTCGAGGCCTAGCTGCCGTAGTTGATCACTGAGATCGGGCAGTTGGTGTGGCTGCCACATGCCTTCATCCGCGACGGAGCTAGTGCCGATCGCAGCGAGGATTATAAGTGGTGTTAGGACTCGGCGAATGATTCTCGTAGGTTCTTGCTTTGACTTCATGGTAAACATTGTAAGGCCACCCGGTTAACTAGATAGGGATGCAGAATTTGGTGAATTGTTAGCTGCTGGATATCAGGTTTTTAGACTGAATAATCCGTAAGACACACATAATACTGACACTCAGTGTGGTATCGCAAGATTTATACGGCCGATTCCACGTTAGGGTCTATGAGGGCGACGCCACTACTCAACGGCGAGGAGCGTGGACTTCGGGCGCATTAGCTTTTAGTCTAGGGCCCAGTTAAGCAGAATTTCCAAAAGTAGACTGCGGCATGCCTTCTTCTCAGCAAGTGCGAGTTAAGAAAGTGCTAAGCCGGCAGCATAATAGGGGTAAAACTCATGCACGTTTCTATCAAAATCCTGAGAACCTTCGCGTTCTTCTTTTCTTCTATCAGCTTGTTG
>CAJXQP010000120.1 GCA_913058275.1 uncultured Gammaproteobacteria bacterium
CTCGGTCTCGTGGGCTCGGAGATGTGTATAAGAGACAGCCCCTCCCCTCCCGACCTCAAAAGCTCCTACTTGTGACTTCATACCCTGCGTTCATTGATTGGGTTAATTCTCTACCCTCCACCACCCACAGCTGTTTTACCAAAGAATCCAGGAACCACGATTTTGAAGAGCTGGGCCAAGTCGAAAACGGGCGCCGGGTCGCCCTATTTTCACTCGATTCTCAGAACTCAATGAGGACTTCCCCTGCAATCAAAGATTCTTTACACTCACTAGCAAATGACAAAACCTAAACCGCTCGAGCCAACATCTGCGCAGCAAAATACGCCACTGACAGATCAAGCGATGGCTTACTTGCGTGATGCAATCCAGACGCAGAAAATCAATCCTGGACAGGAAATCGATTTTGCTGCGCTGGCCCAAAAGCTAGGCATGAGCCGCACACCGATTCGCGAATCGATACGCCAGTTATTGACTGAAGGTCTACTTGAACTGTTACCAGGCGGCGCAGTGTGCGTCACTGAGTTATCAGCTGGGGAGGCTGAAGGTTTTTATCATGTTCGTGATGAACTCGAAATTATTGCTGCCCGCGCCGCCGCTGTGCATATTTCAGACTTAGAAATTGAAATGCTAAAGGCTAATTTGGTGCTGTTTGACAACACGAGAGCTGAATCCGAAAAGCTCTCTCAAATCGACAACCAGTTTCATACGATACTTCAAGACGCTTGTAACAATAGTTATTTGTCACAAACATTGAGACGCTTGCGCATTAGAATTGGACTACTTCAAGGACGACCATTTAGTAACCCCGAGCGCATCAATGATGCCTACAAGGAACACGCATCCATTATCAAAGCCCTTGAATCACGCGACCCAGATAAAGCCCAAAGAGCGATTGCCAAGCACTATCGCAGTGCACGCAAATCTAGGTTGTCACTTCTCTGACCGCAGATAAAGACTATCCGCTATCGCCACACATTGTGAATCAATTTCGTAGGTTAAGGATCATGCTGGGCATAGTGCTACCTGCTATTGGCTAGGTAGTGGTGGCTGTGTGCTGGTGGTAGCACCAACAACTGAATCATGAAACCTCCCCAGATCGCTCGATAGGGTGGCGGCTTAGTTAAACGAACTATTTTTTGTGAAATCTAGTCTTGACTATAGTATTCAAGTGTATAAAGTGACGTTTGATCACGATGGATACAAGCATTTATGTTGTGTCTAACTCAGGCAGATGTCATACAAAATTAAAATTGCAAATTGAGATTCATTTATCCCTTGTCTGATCTGCGTATTTGGCCCAGCACCTGTGGTTGCTAAACTATATTCACTCCAACAAAAAGCTTCTTTACACTCTCTAGCAAATGACAAAATCTAAACAGCCCGCGCCAACAACTGCACAGAAAAATATGCCACTCACGGATCAAGCGCTAGCCTATCTCCGTGATGCAATCCAAACTCGAAAAATCAACCCTGGACAGGAAATTGATTTTGCTGCACTGGCCCAAAAGCTGGGCATGAGCCGCACACCCATTCGAGAATCGATACGCCAGTTGTTGACTGAAGGCTTACTTGAACTATTACCAGGCGGCACAGTATGCGTCACTCAATTGTCAGCTGTTGAGGCTGAGGGCTTTTATCATGTTCGCGATGAACTCGAAATCGTTGCTGCCCGCGCCGCCGCTGTGCATATTTCAGACTTGGAAATTGAAATGCTCAGGGCTAATTTGTCGCTGTTTGACAAGGCAAGAGGTGAACCCGAAAAGCTCTCTCAAATTGACAACCAGTTTCATACCGTGTTGTACGACGCTTGTAATAACAATTATTTATCACAAACATTAAGACGCTTACGTATTAAAATTGGACTACTTCAAGGACGGCCATTTAATAACCCCAAGCGTATCAATGATGCTTACAACGAACACGCATCTATTATCAAAGCCCTCGAATCACACGACCCCGATATTGCTGCAATTGCTGTTGCTAAGCACTATAGCAATGCACGCAAGTCCAGGCTGTCACTTCTCTGATCGAAGTCAAAGAATAGTCCTTCTTAATGCACAATATGAGTCGACCCCGTTTGATAACGCTACTGCAGGGGCGGCGTACCTGTTGTTGTTAGTGGGGCACATCGATGAATGTTAGGACAATACTCAGGGGCCCTTTTTACTGACAGCATCGTGTTACCAAATACTCACATAAAATACTTGTATTCGTCACACACAAACGTTATTTTATACAATTGAATAATTATAGTCGAAGCAAAATTGCATGCTAACGCCTACCAACGCGAAAAAGCAGAAAGCTTGCTACAGACTCAACAATGAAACAATCTCAATAATAATTAAAAAGTTCAATCGACGCTGCAATTTGGAGAGCACAGTAATGCAACAATTAGGTAAAGCGCTAGGCATGCTCAGTTTACTACTACTGACACTCGCCAGTGTCTCAATCCACGCACAGCAGCCCCGCTTTCTCAGCCTTACACCTCCTGAAGGCGTGCCAATCGTGCCTATTTTCGAAGGCTGGATCGCAAATTCCGATGGCTCCAGAAGCTTTTCTTATGGTTTCCTCAATAGAAACGAGGTCACTGTTGAACTCCCACTGGGAGAGGCAAACTTCATGGAACCCGCCGAATACAATGGTATGCAACCTACACGTTTTCCTCCTGGTCGCTACACTGGCGTGTTTTCAGTCACTGTGCCGGTGGAGAAGAGTGATATCGACGTTTGGTGGAATTTAAAAACTGGCGATCAGGAAGTAGGCAAAATCCCCGGTCGAGCCGGCCGAGCTGCTTACGAACTCGACTTCATACTCCCTCGCCCACAGGGCTCTCTACAGCCTTTTGCTGGTTTCGGGGAAAGCAGTGACATTTCTCCAGGCCTGCTGGCCTCCGTTCGTGATTATCCTGGGTCTGTGAAGGTCGGATCTCAAGTTCTGTTAACGGTACGCGTGAAAGATCCATCGCTGCGCGATTCTAATGATCCACGATTTACAGAAGCATTTCCGCTAGGCGTTACATTCAACGAGTATCAGGGCGCTGCTACAGTCGCCTTTACACGCCACCCGGATAATGTAGTCGATACGCCCTCTGAGAAACTTAATGAACCGGTGTCTCTGTGTAAGGGCTGCACAATGCAGGCCAAGCCAGATGGACCTAATGTAGTTTCAGTGCCTGGCCCAGAGGGTCTTGCACAGGTCTACGCCAGTTTTTCTGAACCCGGCAGCTATGTTATTCATGCCAGAGTAGATAATTTTGCGGCGCCGGACAGCACCCAAAATAACCAGTGTTGTTGGACAAACGTTTTTCAGAAGATCACCGTCACTCCATGATTACAATGATTCGGCTGCCCTTGCTGGGCGACCAACTCATTTCTGTCACCTCTTCTTTAGCGCCGCTAATCAAGAATTCTGAAAACAAGCAATGTTTGTAGACATTCCCAAGCTGCTGTATTTCCTCATCAGGGTAATGAGACAATCGTCTTAGCAATTACACCGATAAAATACTTGTGTTCATCATGCACAAGCGATAAATTATACATATGAATAATTTGCCTACTACAGAGAACAATATGAAGATTACAAAAGGCTGGCTGAGCTTGGCAACGCTTGCATTACTTGGCTTTCAGACTCAAGCACTGGCACAGGCCGATGACGATCCTCTGCTCACCTATAATGGCGACGTGAGCCGTATTCTTAACGAAAATTGCGTGGTTTGTCACCGTGAAGGCGGTATCGGCCCAATGCAGCTGACCAACTACGACCAGGTTCGCCCCTGGGCTCCGTTGATCCAATTGAAAGTGGCGGACAGAACTATGCCCCCCTACGCCTACGATCACGGCATTGGTATTCAGGAACTGCAGGGTGACTGGCGACTGAATCAGGAAGACATCGATACGGTGGTAGCCTGGGTAAATGCCGGCTCACCAGAGGGCGACCCTGATATGGTACCCCTTGCACCTCAGCTACCCGATGCTAATGACTGGAGTTTCGTTAGTCAGTTTGGCCAACCAGACAGAATCATTGCTTCTGAGTCTATAGATATTCCTGCTAGCGGTAACGACCTGTTTAGCAAACATTTCGTCGACAGCGGTATAGAGACAGATCGCTGCATCAAGGCCGTACAGGTGAAACCCCGCGGCGATGCCAAATCCGTGGTGCACCATGCCAATTCCGATATCTATGCACCCAACGAAGAGGGTGAATTCGCAACCTATGGCCAACTGACCGAATACGCCATGGGCAAATGGGGCGAAGTCGTCCCTGAAGGTGTTTGCCGTACAATTCCGGCCGGATCACAGCTTCGCTGGAGCATTCACATGTTCCCAGGTGGCCTCGGCGCAGTTGCTCCGGGTACGGTAATCAAAGACAACGTCGTTGAGATTGGTCTTTGGTTACATCCTGAAGGCTATGAAGCGCAGGCTCAATACAAGCAAGATCTGAAACAATATCAAATCGGCCGAGAGGGAGATCTATTAGTACCTCCAAATGGCTATACGATGATGGAGGGCTTCCATTCATTTGACCATCCGGTTCGAATCGACAGCTTCCAACCCCACGGTCACCTGCGTATGAATGCAGCGTCTATGGAGATCTTTTATCCGGAAACCGGTCGCATCGAAGCAATCAGCCAGGTATCCAAATGGAGTGCTACGTGGCACCATAGTCATATCTACGAACCAGATGTTGCACCTTTGCTTCCTACAGGTGCTGTTCTTGTCCTGAAGCAATGGTATGACAATACCTCGGATAATCCTCATAACCCCGACCCTGACCAAAACGTTGTGTGGGGTAGTCGCACTGGCGACGATATGAATCATGCCTGGATTGCGGTAACTCATTTAGATGAAGAGGGTTTTGAGAAACTGGTAGAAGAACGCAAAGAGAACGAGCAGCGTTCGGTTGCCGGCTTTGACTAAGCCTCTTTGCTAGTTTCAATGCCACGCAATTCAAAAAGACCGGCTGGGCTTCTCCCAATCGGTCTTTTTTTATTCTAGTTCGTCATTCTCACTATATCGAAGATAGGTATCGCTCTTTCATGGCTAAAAATAGTATTGAAGTGATATCGGGTATACTGCTAACTATCACTATGCCCCCCACACAACACTGCCCTGCCCTATCATGAGCATCGCATCAAATATTTGGAAACTTTATGTCATTAAGGCATCCAAATGGATGGCGCTTTTCATGCCTATTATTTGGCTATTCTATGAAGAAAATGGGCTGACTATTACTGACCTATTTGTAATTCAAGCTATCTATTCTGTAACCATTGCCCTTATTGAAATTCCTTCGGGTTACGTTGCCGATGTCTTCGGGAGGAAAAACTCGATGATTATAGGCACATTTTTCGGCTTCTTAGGGATTCTAACTTATTCCCTTTCTTTTGGTTTTGATGGTTTTCTCTTGGCAGCACTTTGTTTAGGCGTTGGTCAAAGTTTCATCTCAGGATCGGATACAGCCTTGATGTACGATTCTTTAGTAGAGTTAAATCGAAGTGACGACTTTATTAGACTTGAAGGAAGGACAATCTCAATGGGCAACTTAGCCGAGGCAACGGCTTTCATAATTGGCGGGTTTTTGGCCCAAATTAGCTTACGAACCCCTTTCTATTGCCAAGTTGGTATTGCGCTAATTGGTTTTGTAATTGCGCTCCTGCTGGTTGAACCTAAAGTACACCGCTTGGAAGAGGGTAAAAGTAAACCTTGGAAAAATATTAAGAAAATTATTCACTATGCAATCATAGAAAACGCTATCTTGAGGGCGTATATTTTCTACTCTGCAATTATAGGGGCAGCAACATTAACGATGGCTTGGTTTGCTCAACCTTACTTAAAAGCGCTCGATATTGGGGTGGTTTATTTTGGATTAATAGGCGCAGGACTCAACTTGGCTGTTGCAATCCCTTCTTTTTATGCACATGAAATAGAAAGGAGAATTAACACCAAAATATTGCTCAGTCTAATTTTGCTACTCATTGTAGGCTGTTATTTCACTGTTGCTTATATCAACACCCTCTGGGGTTTATTGATTCTACTCCTGTTTTACATTACCCGAGGAGTCGCAACACCCGTACTTCGTGATTACATGAACAGACATATTCCCTCCAACATGCGGGCAACGGTAATGTCCATCCGTAGCTTTATCATTCGTATCCTGTTTGCTTCTACATCTCCAATTTTGGGCTATGTGGCAGATTTGTATAGCCTCCAATACGCCCTTTACCTATCTGGAGCACTATTTCTTTTCTTCGGGCTCATCATCTTAACTTTCTTGCTTAATCAAGAAAATAGTTAGGTTTTAACGCATTGGTACTAAAGATAAGAGATATAATTGGCGCTGAAGTAACAGCAATTGATTATCACCATAGTGAATTTAATACAGACATTGCCAAGGCACTACGAGAATACAAACTCTAGATTTGTGTTGGCTGTCAATACTCAACAAAATACTCAAGCAAGACTCATAAGGGCGCAAGCGTGACAGCAAATTCCATTAAGGCAGCAGATTTAGAACAGTACGGTATTACCAATGCCGAAGAAATTTTTTATAACCCCTCCTATGAATTGCTGTTCGAGCACGAAACTAATCCTGATTTGAAAGGATATGAAAAAGGAAAGCTCACCGAATCAGGTGCTATAGCCGTAGACACCGGTATATTTACCGGACGCTCCCCAAAAGACAAATATATCGTCCTTGATGACACCAGTAGAGAGTCAGTTTGGTGGTCCGATCAGGGAAAGAACGACAATAAGCCTATAGATCAGCATACCTGGACCCATCTTAAGTCGCTGGTGACCGAACGGCTGAGCGGAAAACGTCTGTATGTCATGGACACCATCTGTGGTGCCAACAAGAACAGCCAGCTCAAAGTTCGATTTGTCATGGAAGTTGCCTGGCAGGCTCACTTCGTAAAAAACATGTTTATCCGGCCCAGCGAAGAAGAACTCGATGGCTTCGAGCCTGACTTCATAGTGATGAATGGCGCCAAATGTACCAATCCTCAATGGCAGGATTTGGGACTCAATTCCGAGAACTTCGTGGCCTTCAATCTTACCGAGAAAATCCAGCTGATCGGTGGCACCTGGTACGGTGGAGAGATGAAAAAAGGGTTGTTCTCCATAATGAACTACCTGCTTCCTCTTCAAGGCATGGCGTCCATGCACTGCTCAGCAAATATTGGCAAGAACGGAGACACAGCCATCTTCTTCGGCTTGTCAGGAACTGGCAAGACCACCCTTTCCACCGACCCTGAGCGCGCCCTCATCGGCGATGATGAACATGGCTGGGATGACGATGGTGTATTCAATTTCGAGGGTGGTTGTTATGCAAAGACCATCAACTTGAGCAAACAAAGCGAGCCGGATATTTACAAGGCCATTCGCCGCGATGCACTGCTGGAAAATGTAGCGGTAGATGATGGCGGCATGATCGACTATTCCGATGCGTCGAAGACACAAAATACTCGAGTTTCTTATCCAATTTACCATATTGAGAACATCGTGCAGCCTGTCTCCAAGGGAGGTCACGCCAAGCAGGTAATCTTTCTGACTGCCGACGCTTTTGGCGTATTGCCACCGGTTTCAAAACTGGATCCTGAGCAGACTAAGTATCACTTCCTTTCTGGCTTTACGGCTAAGCTGGCGGGTACCGAGCGGGGAATTACCGAACCTACACCCACTTTCTCAAGCTGCTTCGGCGCTGCTTTTCTCACTCTGCATCCAACCAAGTATGCACAGGAGTTAGTGAAGCGAATTCAGGCAACCGGCTCGACTGCCTACCTGGTTAATACTGGCTGGAACGGCACTGGCAAGCGGATTTCTATCGATGCCACTCGCGCGATTATTCGTGCCATTTTGAATGGCTCCATCGACAATGCCGAATCATTTACCCTGCCTTATTTCAATCTTGATGTGCCAATGAATATCGACGCGGTAGACAACGGCATTCTAGATCCTCGCAGCACCTATGAGGACCCAGATGAATGGGACGAAAAAGCAAGAAACCTTGCCGAGTTGTTTGTTAACAATTTCGAAAAGTTCACCGATACCGACGAAGGAAGTAAGCTGGTAGCTGCCGGCCCCATACTGGCAGAAATATCTGCGCGTTAAACACCTGTTTATGGCAACTGGGACGGCGAAATTCTCAATAATTCGCCGTCCCAAAAATCATCAGCAGAAAAGGCGTCGACATCTAGAGGTCAACCCAGCCCCACTGTGCCCCTTTGCACTCCAAACCCGCGCGAAGCCTGCTTTACAGCCAGTTTGTTATATCTTGCGTTTTTCTCGATTTTATACCTGACTAAATTAGTCAGGTACCGTATAATTGCCC
>CAJXQP010000121.1 GCA_913058275.1 uncultured Gammaproteobacteria bacterium
CGAGATCAGCCTCGGTCTCGTGGGCTCGGAGATGTGTATAAGAGACAGTTTCTATCTCGTTGTTTGCCTGAACCAGTTGTTGAATTAGCTTGGTATTCAAGTGCAGATCAGAAGAAACTTTTGCCTCAGACTGAAAGCGCAGCGCGCATTCCACCTTGCCGCGGGTGAGTCGTTTACGTACCGCCTCGCGCACGCCATTTTCCAACCCTCGAAATGATTCCGGCAGGCGCACGCTGGTTTCCAGATAGCGGTGATTCACAGATCGAATTTCCCAGGTAAGCGAACCCCATTCCTGCTCTTGCTGCTGCCTGGAGAAAGCAGTCATACTTAATGTCATAGTCTACTATCCAAATATTAAAGCGAGGCCGAATAGCAATATTTTAACCTAATCGCGTTGTAATCACAGTGTACTTTGTTGGTATGTTTAGACTCAATTCTCTCACCAGTGTTTGATGTCAATATAAAGCCACACAAGTGCCTGACTTGCGGCTCGCTATAACAATCAATATCTAGGATAATTTGCTTGCGGCAAGACATACGCTTGCAGACATCTACTTACAGGAAAATTATGACTGAACTTATAAGGCCAAGCCAACGAAGCGCCAATCAATTGCGCGATATCAGCATCACTAGAAATTACACGAAACATGCGGAAGGCTCTGTATTGGTCGAATTCGGTGATACTAAGGTGCTCTGTAATGCGAGCGTCGAAAAATCGGTCCCTCGCTTCTTGAAGGGTACTGGTAAGGGCTGGATAACGGCTGAATACGGCATGTTGCCTCGCTCCACGAACACCCGCATGGATAGAGAGGCGGCAAGAGGCAAGCAGTCTGGTCGTAGTCTCGAGATCCAGCGACTAATCGGGCGCTCCCTACGGGCAGCTATAGACCTGACTAAGCTGGGTGAACACACTATCAAGATCGACTGCGACGTAATACAGGCCGATGGTGGAACGAGAACTGCATCGATCACTGGCGGCTGTGTTGCAATGATGGATGCGATCAATCATTTGATCGCGAATAAAATGGTTAGCACAAATCCAGCGAAGCAGTTAATCGCATCCGTGTCAGTTGGGATATACAAGGGCCATGCCGTGCTTGATCTCGACTATGATGAGGACTCCAATGCGGAGACCGACATGAATGTCGTCATGACCGAATCGGGTGGGTTCATCGAAGTGCAGGGCACAGGTGAAGATGGTGATTTTAGCCATGACCAATTGCTAGAGATGCTTGCGCTCGGCAAAAGCGGTATAGAAGAATTGGTAGCGAAGCAGAAGCAAGCGCTTTCATAGGCTAGAAGCATAGTTTATTTCTTACTTTCTATTGAGAATACGAACCGACGAAATGGGGTATTGATGCAAGAATTTCAGAAAAATTTTCTAAATTTCGTGATCGAAAATGAGATTCTGCGCTTCGGAGAGTTTACTCTGAAGTCTGGGCGGGTCAGCCCCTATTTTTTCAATGCCGGACTTTTCAATACTGGCGAAAAATTGTACTTTCTAGCCAGGTGTTATGCCGATGCGATCATCGATGCAGAAATTGAGTACGATGTTCTATTCGGGCCCGCATACAAAGGCATTCCATTAGCTACAGCGACTTCCATGGCATTGGCGAATAAACATAACGTCAACAAGCCATACTGTTTTAATCGCAAGGAAGCGAAGGCGCACGGGGAGGGCGGGTCTATAGTCGGTGCGCAGTTAAGTGGAGATGTGCTGATTGTCGATGATGTAATTACAGCGGGCACGGCAGTAAGAGAAGCGGCGGAGATTATCAGCAGCAACGGCGCCCATCTAAATGGCATCGCGGTTGCCATGGACCGACAGGAGAAAGGAACAGGTAGCTTGTCGGCAATTCAAGAGATAGAGCAGAGTTACCAGATAAAGGTTGTTAGCATAATTAGTTTACAGGACATCGTAGACTATTTGATGGCATCCGAGAACGAGCAACTGCAGCCTTATCTTAATGCAGTCGTGGCATATCGTGAAGAGTATGGAATATCTGCCTAGCAAGTTTGGGCGCTAGCTAGACAGTGGTCTCGATTTCGACTGTGGCCGAATAAGGCTCTAACAAATTTATGCTGAGAAAGTTCCACTGAGTGTCCCAATTGTCCAGAGGTGAGACTTTGAATTCGCTGCGAACAAATTGCGCTAACCTTCCTTCGACTGATGCGAGCAACAGATTCGCCAGAACGGTTGGAGAAATAGTCGTTTTCAGGTTTTCCCGAATCTGAGCCTCACGCAATACCTGCTTAAGTTGAGACTCTAACCGACTAAAGAACTGAGCGATGCGTTCGCGTAGCCTTTCTGTTTCTCCTGCGAGGGCATCTCCAGTCAGTAGACGCGTCATTCCGGGATTCCTGTCGCAGAATGTGAGTAGTAACAGGAGGATATTATGACAGCGGATTTCGGCGCTATCTTCCTCATTGATTATTCTGGTTATTCGCGCGAATAGGGTGTCTTCGATGAACTTGATGAGCCCTTCGAACATTCGCGCTTTGCTTGGGAAGTGTCTATACAGGGCGGCCTCAGAGACGCCTACCTCTCTGGCCAGGGCGGCGGTAGTAATTCGCTGGCCCGGCGCTGCTTCCAGCATGCGCGCTAGCGCTTGCAGGATCTGATCTTTTCGAGAAATCTTGTTGGCTTTGTCCATGTCTTCTTATCCGCCTGGCTCGTTCTGATCCAATCCACTATTGGATATCAAAGTACCGACCCCTTCGTCTGTAAATATCTCTAGGAGCACTGCATGTTCTACTCTTCCGTCGACAATTGTGGCGCTAGTAACACCCTTCCTAACAGCGTTCAGCGCGCACTCGACTTTGGGCAGCATCCCTGTGTGTATAGTTTTATCGGCAATAAGCGCATCAACTTGCTTAATGCTAAGGCCGGTCAGCACATTTCCCTGCTTATCTAGGACGCCGGCTATATTAGTAAGCAGGATTAGCTTCTCTGCGCCGAGGACGCTAGCGATCTCTCCAGCCACTGAATCGGCATTGATATTGTAGCTGGCCCCGTTGATGTCGGTGCCGATGGGCGCGATCACAGGAATAAAATCGCTATCCTTCATCACATCAAGGATCTCAGTGTTTATGCTAACCACTTCGCCAACCTGACCAATGTCTATAGTCTCATCAGCAGGCTTCGAGCCTTTGCGCTTGATCGTTAGTTTCTTTGCGCGAATCAAATTACCATCTTTGCCGCTGATGCCTACTGCCTTGCCCTGATTTTTGTTCAGTAATGAGACGATCTCTTTATTCACGAGGCCGCCCAATACCATTTCAACCACATCCATAGTCTGACTATCGGTAACGCGCAGCCCATCGACGAAACTAGACTCTATATTGAGCCTCTCCAGAAGGCTCCCAATCTGTGGGCCGCCTCCGTGTACGACGATCGGATTGATTCCAACAAGCTTCATCAACACGATATCTCGCGCAAAACTCTGCTTTAGCGCTTCGTCGACCATGGCATTGCCGCCGTATTTTACTACCACTGTGCGTCCCGTGAATTTTTGTATATAGGGCAGCGACTCGGTAAGAACCTTGGCGATATTTTTTGCATTACTTAGTGATAGTGACATGTCTTTCCATTGGGTTAGCTCGAAGACTGTGTGTGGCATTCTGCACTCAAGCTTCAACTGTTTAGTTCTTTATAGCGTCCTAAAAGCCTATTTCTAAATTCTTATCTGCGCTGAGGATTAGGCTTCTAAACTGTGTTTGAATCTCAATCATTTTTCCCTCGGAGTCTGCTTCGAATCGAAGTAGCAACGCAGGGCTGGTATTCGAGGCGCGCACTAGGCCCCAACCGTCGGGATATTCCACACGAAGCCCGTCGAGAGTTATCAGCTTCGCCGCTGGAAAATTGGCTAACTCGAGCAGGCGATCCATAAGTGAAAACTTGCGCTCTTCTCGAACCTCGACTTTTATTTCTGGTGTGCTGAATCCTGTTACGTACTGATTGAATATTTCGTCACTCGATGTGGCGGACTCGCTGATTATCTTAAGCAGTCTAGCGGCGACATAAAGACCATCATCGAATCCAAACCAGTTATCTTTTATGAAGATGTGCGCGGCGAACTCGCCTCCAAGAATGGCATTGGTCTCCTGCATTTTTTGTTTCATGAAGGAGTGGCCGCTGCGGTGCATTACTGGAGACCCTCCAAACTGTTCCACTAACGTAACTAGTTTGCTGCTGCACTTCACATCGAATACGACAGTTCTGCCCGAGTAATTTGGCAAGATAGATTGCACGAGTACCATCAACAATCGGTCGGCATCTACGAAGTTGCCACGGTTCGTTACGATCCCTACTCGATCTCCATCGCCGTCTAACGCAATACCAATATCTGCGTTTTTCTCCAACACCGTAGAGGCGAGTACAGTGAGGTTCTCAGGCACTGTTGGGTCGGGATGATGGTTTGGAAAGCTACCATCGATCTCGCAGAAAATTGGATGTACATTGCAGCCTAACTCTTGAAGCAATGTCGGCGCGATCTTGCCGGGTACCGCATTGCCACAGTCGATCACAATCTTTAGTGGTCTGCTCAACTGAATGCGGCTGCAGACATCATCTATATAACTACGATCGACTTCGAGCTCTGTGAATCCGCCACTGCCCGCTCTTAACTGATCGTTTTCAATTCGTGTTTGAATTGTCTGTATCTGATTGTCGGCGAGGCTGGTCTGATTGAATACAATCTTCAAGCCATTGTAATTCGCCGGATTATGACTAGCTGTTAGCATAACGCCGGACGTGTAGTCGGTCGTAAAAGTTGCAAAATACAGAAGTGGTGTTGGCACGAGACCAATACTCACTACATTACAACCACTGCTTCGAATGCCTTCGATTAATGCGATAGATAGGGAAGGGCTTGAGAGTCTGCCGTCATATCCTACCAATAGTGTGGCAATATCCTGGTCGAGAGCTTCACTGCCTATTGCCTGACCGATTCGCTTTACACTTTGTGTCGTGAGCTGCTGATCGGCGATGCCGCGAATGTCATAGGCTCTAAAAATTGAGGCCGGAATTGATTCGGGGTCAACTTGTGTTTCAGCTTGCGTCATGTTCGTTGCCGATAGGTTCGTAGGGTAGTGGTAATGACTATCGTTCGTTCAGAGCTGTAGCGATGAGTTGCAACATGTTTCTTGCTACTACATTCTTGTTGCCTGCTTTTAGTTCGGTTTCGCATGTTTCAGTTAAAGCTGTGACGGCTATGGAATCGCTGTTAAACGTCTCGGTTGCGTTATTTGCAAATAGCATATCGAGACCTTTGCGCTTCAATTTATCTTTTCCGTTGCTGACGATGTCATTTGTCTCGGCAGCAAAGCCGACAACAAAGGGTTTTTCTTCGAGTTGGGCAACCTCACTGATAATGTCTGGATTCTTAACTAGCGTGAGTTGCATCT
Organism: uncultured Gammaproteobacteria bacterium; assembly: GCA_913058275.1. GTDB lineage: Bacteria > Pseudomonadota > Gammaproteobacteria > Pseudomonadales > Pseudohongiellaceae > UBA9145. Next base: position 5,407 of record CAJXQP010000121.1, read on the forward strand.
GTTCGTCGGACTTTTTAATCTTCTGGGCTGCAATCTCTACAGGCCGATAGTCGGCTACCGCAGCAACACCGATAAATACGTCGCAATCTGCCATGGCCTCATGAGTCGCTACGAGCATCTCGGCCGCACTGATTACATCGATGCGCTTGACGCTCTCGGGAGTAGCTAGGTTAACCGGCCCGCTGATGAGGGTCACTTTTGCTCCAGCTGCGACTGCCTCGGCAGCAAGCGCATAGGCCATTTTGCCGGAGCTGTGATTGCTTATGAATCTGACCGGGTCGATTGCTTCTCGCGTGGGCCCTCCGGTTATGACAAAACTCTTTCCTGCGAGTTCGCCTGTTTCAAACAGGCTGGCGCTTAACTCTACTAATTGCGCTGGTTCCAGCATGCGCCCTGGTCCTACATCGCCACAGGCTTGCTCACCTTCTGCTGGGCCAAATATATGGTATCCGCGATCAACCAGCACATTCAGGTTGGTCACCGTGCTGTCATCCGCCCACATCGCCTGATTCATCGCAGGTGCGATTGCAATCTTCGCTGATGTGGCGAGCACCATAGTGGAGAGAAGGTCATTGGCCTGACCCTGGGAGATTCGAGCAATGAAATCTGCTGTACCAGGTGCGATTAATACTAAGTCTGCCCAACGCGCTAATTCAATGTGGCCCATGGCCGCCTCAGCATCGCTATCTAGTAGGTCTAGATGGACGCGCTGGCCCGATAGTGCCTGCATCGTAAGCGGCGTAATAAACTCGGTTGCAGCTCGTGTCATGCCCACCCTGACATCGCAGCCCGCCTTGATTAGCAGGCGCGTAAGTTCAGCGCATTTATACGCTGCTATGCCGCCCGTAATGCCGAGTAAGATGCGCTTGTTAGTAAGACTTAACATGGAGACCCAACAAATATAGGTAGTTCAAGGGACAGCTAGACTAGCAGCTAGCTTTGGGTTAATCAATTTGACGGCAAATTAACGGTTTTGCAGATTGCCGTCTATTCTTTTATTAGCCAGGCAGTGCTGGTTAGCGAGTGAGTTGCCAGGGATGATGGATGGAATCAGGGGATTAGGTTAATGAGTATGGCGGGTTGGCCACAGGGCGAGCGCCCTAGAGAGAAGCTGTTTAATAAAGGCGTCGCCAGCCTGTCTGACGCAGAGCTGTTGGCCGTAATTCTACAAACAGGCACCCGAGGCAGGACTTCGCTGGATATTGCTAGAGACATGCTCAGCCGCTATGGGGGCTTGATCGGTCTCCTGGCAGCCGATCGCGCTAGCCTCACTGCGAACCCTGGAATCGGTGGAGCTAAGGCTGCACGATTCGTGGCAATGAAGGAACTGTCGCAGCGCCATATGCTGGAGGGTATTAAGTCCAAGGATATCTTGACCAGTTCACAAGCAACTCGAGATTATTTACGCGCAAAATTCAGGGACTGCCAGAGCGAGATATTTAGTTGTCTATTCCTTAACAATCAACACCATGTTGTGAAACTGGAAGAGCTCTTTCGCGGCACTATTGATGGAGCTGCCGTCTACCCTCGAGAGGTCGTCAAACGTTGCCTGCACCACAATGCGGCAGCGGTGATACTTGCACACAACCATCCCTCCGGGATAGCAGAGCCCAGTCAGGCAGACATAGCCATAACCAACAAGCTACGCATTGCCTTGGAGGCGATTGATGTTCGCGTCTTGGACCATCTGGTAATCGGTAACTCGCTGGTGGTTTCATTTGCAGAGCGCGGCCTGCTGTAAGAGGATCGCCCATAGATGCTGATTAGACGGGTAGATGACCCGGGATTGCGCTCGAGGCTTTGCCGAGCAGGGCCTGCGCGAACAGGCCGAAGTGTTCATTATCTTGCTATTGGCAGACCGTTCTGGTATAAAACGCAGCTCTTTTTTGTACCTAGTTCTCTGTTGAGTCTAGGCTCAAGAAATAGCCAAATAAGACAAGTAAATAGTTAACTCAAACGAGGCAGCAAAATGTCCAGGGTCTGTATGGTTACTGGTAAGAAACCAGTTACAGGAAACAACGTTTCCCACGCAAATAACAAAACACGACGTCGATTTTCGCCAAATATCCATTCTCATCGGTTCTGGGTAGAGTCTGAGAAGCGCTTTGTTAAGCTGCGCTTGTCGACCAAGGGTATGCGTATCATCGATAAGAACGGCATAGACGCAGTACTAGCGGATATTCGAAACAATGGCGTTCGCGTATAAACGCGTCAGGGCCAAGCTAGCAATATAAAGGCAACGATTATGAGAGATTTGATTAAGCTGGTTTCTAGTGCCAAGACTGGCCACTACTACACCACGGATAAGAACAAGCGCACTATGCCGGATAAAATGGAAATCAAGAAATTTGATCCAGTTGTTCGCAAGCACGTGGTCTACAAAGAAGCAAAAATTAAGTAAGAGCATTTTGGGGTAGAATTTCTATCCCCAGAATCAATAAAGCCGGAATTTTCAATTGAAAACTCCGGCTTTTTGTTGCCTGCCTGATCTTGAATCTAAGAGCCAGTCCTAAGTGCAGAATGGCTCGTACTGAACCGAAGACTTATCGCGTAGAAGGGAATCGTCTTAGCTACAGTGCATTTGCTGGAGTCACTTCCCTTTACTCAACCGCTTCGTCAGCTTCTCCGTGATGGCAACCAATTTCTTGTCTGCAGCAAACTCTTTCTTTAGTTTTCCTACCGTCGTTGAAACAGTGCCATAACGCTTCAGTGTGAACAGCTTGGCGATTGACTGCAGAGTTACGGCGGAGAGCTCCTGACACAGATACATGGCTACCCAGCGTGGCACGTTCTTTGAGCCTGGGCCGCGGGCGGCTTTATAGATACTCGTCTCAGAAACTCTAAATTCCTTAGCCACCGCGCTTATGATCCTGTCTCTTATACACATCTCCGAGCCCACGAGACCGAGGCTGATCTC
>CAJXQP010000122.1 GCA_913058275.1 uncultured Gammaproteobacteria bacterium
GGCAGCGTCAGATGTGTATAAGAGACAGGTCTACAGGCTCGCCGTCGATCATTAGTATGCGCTTGTCGCCGTTCACGATATCGGGAATGAACTTCTGCGCCATAATTTGCTGTCGGCCATTATCGGTTAGCGTCTCTATGACGACGCTTAAGTTAGGATCGCCAGCTTTAACACGAAAGATTGATGCGCCGCCCATACCGTCCAGTGGCTTGTATATAACGTCTTCGTGCTGTTTGTGAAATGCCTTGAGCTTTTCTTGTGAAGAGGCAACGATCAAAGGCGGGCAACATTGGGGAAATTGGGTGGCAAACAACTTCTCGTTGCAGTCACGCAGGCTTTGCGGATCGTTAACTATCAACGTTCCCTCACGTTGTGCCTGTCCTAATAGGTATGTGGAATAGATAAAATCCATATCGAACGGGGGGTCTTTGCGCATGAGAACTACATCCAGTTCCGACAGCGCGATATCGGTTTTGCTGCCAAGGCTGAACCAATCTTTCTCGTCATCTCTAACCGAGAGGATTTGAATTGTTGCTCGGCATTGGCCCTGATCAAGATACATGTCCGACTGCAACATATAGTGGATCATCCAGCCACGTTTTTGCGCGGCCAATAACATGGCCAGAGTCGCGTCTTTCTTCACAGTGATGGATTCGATGGGATCCATCACTACACCAAGTTTTACACCCATTCGATCAATCCTGTAGTGAGCTGCAACAGAGGAGGCGGCTAGCTAATCCCATTGGATTATGGCCGCCGATAATAGGGCGAAATAATATCTCACTTTATCCACATAAGCGATGTTCCAAACCTGTGGTAAGCCCCCAAATATAAAGAGGCTCCCTAGAATGATTTTTCAGGTTCAGCAGCAAAGCGGCTATAATGGCGCATCGTAACTAGGCAGTGAATAAAAGTGAAAATATTTGGAATGGCATGGGGTATTGGTGGGGTTTTATTATTACTGATATTCGCGATATTTAGGCTCGCGCCTATGGCGCTGGAGCTAGTGAACTCCTCTATGAGTCAGCTCCACTGGTTGGCCTTGGCTTTCAGCGTAATCTACATGGCCTATGCTGAAGGCTATAAGGGATTTCATCTAGGCTTCGCGCCTAGAGTCGTCGTTCGTGCCCGTTACCTCGCCGATAACCCGCGAGCGCTACATGTGCTGCTCGCGCCACTATTCTGCATGGGCTACATTTATGCAACTCGCAAGCGGCAGATTGTCTCCTTCGCGCTGACGGTTATGATCATCTGTTTTGTACTTATTGCTCGCAGCATGCCGCAGCCTTGGCGTGGAATACTAGATGCGGGAGTGGTTGTCGGTCTGAGTCTTGGTGTACTGTCGATTGCCTATTTCCTGATCATATCGAGCATAGATCCAGCTCGACTCACTATCTCAGCGGAAGTGCCAGATGACAGCTAGCGATGGCAATGAGGCGACGAACCCCGCTCAAAGGGGCAGCTGCGCCGTTGTGGTCACTTACAATCCCGATATAACGGCGTTACTGAAACTCGTCAGTCAGCTTAATAAGGAAACCGATTTTTTAGTCATCGACAATGGATCCGTCGCAATCGACGAGGTGGCAGCATCAATTGTGGTCTATACGCGTTGTATCGAATTAATTCGTTTAGATGATAACGAAGGCCTGGCAAAGGCTCTCAATCGAGGTATCAATTGGGCGCGTTTTAGAAATTATGAGTATGTGTTTCTGTTCGATCAGGACAGTAGCCTCTGCGACTTATTCATAGCGCGTATGATAGATGCTCACATCGAGGCGAGTCGTTTCAGCGAGAATGGCATAGCCGCAATAGGGCCTCGAATCATTAACCCTCAGACGATGCGCCAGACACCATTTAAATTATTTAGCAAGATTTTCTGGCGTTCTGATCGATCCTTCGCAAGTCAGGAAAAGCATTTCATCGCTGATTTTCTAATTACTTCAGGATCCTTGCTCACTCTCAAATGTATCGCCGAGGTGGGAGACATGAAGGAGAGTTACTTCATTGATAATATCGATCTGGAATGGTGCTTTCGTGCGAAGTCGTTGGGCTTCGACCTAGTGGGTACTGACGCGGCTGTGCTCTATCACGCTATTGGCGAGCGTAGTTCCAATCCGTTGGTTAAGGCAGGGCTTTTTGCACAACACAATCCCTCACGTACTTATTATTCGAGTAGGAACAGAATTCATCTCTATGGCGCAGCCTATTCTCCCTTGGGATGGAAGTTGCGTGACATGATTCGCTTCACTCTAAAAGCATGCTGGCTATTGATAACTTCTAGTCAGCGCCGTCAATACTTTCAAACTATTCGCTCCGGCATACGTGATGCGAAGACACTGGCTTAGTTGCAGATGAGCGCTCAAGCAAAAATCGCTGTACTGCTCTCGACCTACAACGGGGAGAAATTCCTCGCCGAACAGCTCGACTCATTACTGGCTCAGTCTCATAAAGATTTCATTTTAGTAGTGAGAGACGACGGTTCGCGTGACAGAACAGTCTCTCTTCTAGAGAGCTATGCTGGTGATCACCCAGCAAGAATTCTCCTCTTGCCTAGCGATGGTGAAAATCTGGGAGCAAGTGGGGGATTCGCTTTTCTTGTCGATTACGTACTTAAGAACAAAGAGTCTTTAGGGTTGCAGTCTGCCTATATGATGTTCTGCGATCAGGACGATACGTGGTATCCGCAGAAGATAGAGAAACTGTTGGCGGCGATGCTGGCAACGGAAGCAGACAACGATTCTACATTGCCCACAATTGTCCATAGCGATCTCGAAGTAGTTTCCGAACAAAATACGGTGATAGCAAAATCCTTGATCAGCTACCAAGGTTTAGAAATTGAGAGGAATACCTTTCCTAATCTCGTCATCAGCAATCTAGTGACAGGATGCACAGCGCTGATTAACGAGTCTCTAGCTGAGAAGGCGTTACCGATTCCTGAAAATGCGATCATGCATGATTGGTGGCTGGCCTTAGTTGCTACTGCATTCGGAAAATTAGTTTACCTAGATATTCCCTTGGTGCATTACCGCCAACATGGGAATAACACCATTGGGGCAAAAGAGTTTACTAAGGTGTCTGTTGTCAGCATGTCATTGTGGAGTAGGATACTAGCGCGCAAACCTAGTGAGCATCTGATTGAGGTATCTATTCAAGCGGCAGAATTTAATCGCCGCTATGGGCCTCAGTTGTCTGGCAGAGAGCGGCTAGCCCTGCGACTCTGCATAGGGATGGGGATTAAGATTCGACTTGTGCAGCGTCTCATGTATCGCTTGGCTCGACGTTTTTAGTTAAAAAGCTCAGCCAGGTTCTTTCGGAAGGTCTCTTGCGAGCAGTCTTCGATAATCGCTGCTAAGCCCGCATCTCGAATATCCTGCCAGAGCGTCTCGTCTTGATACAGCTTAATACATTGAGCTGCGTAGGCTTCAGGGGTGTCGCCCACGAGTAATTCCTTTGAGTCCTTCCAGCCCAGCTGCTGCGCAAGTAGAGGGGTGGTCACCGAAGGCAATCCGTTCGCGGCTGCCTCGTGAATCTTGTGTGGGATGCCTGCAGCGAAACGTGTCGGAGCAATGAACACGCGAGAGCTGTTATACATCTCCTCAATTGAGTCAACACGACCGGTGAAGTTGATGTTGTCTTTACCAATGGTTGCCAGCGAAGCCGCCGAATTGTCACCGACAACATTGAGCAGTATGTCGGGAATGGCCTTTTCAAGTATTGGGAAGACATTGATCAGAAACCACAGCAGTGAATCGACATTCGGTGAGCCTTCGTCTCGAAGCGCGCCTACGAATAGTAAGCCACTGCGCTGTGTAAATCCGTTGCTTCCGGGTTTGCTGCCAATGGTGTGCCCGAGCACAACTGTATTGCTATAGCCGTGTCGCTTGAAAATCTCGGCCTCGTTGTTTGATACAGCAACAATTTTTTTCGCCAGCTTCGATTGCTGCAACTCTTTGTCAATAAGCTCTGCTTGATCTTCGGCGGACATGGCATTGCCGAGAAACTCCATACGCAGGATTTCGCGAGGAGCGGACACTGCTTCAGCATCGTAGATGATCTTGGCGTCACCTAACAGGTCAGGATCCAGACTCAGGCAATGATTAAAGAATTCCATATTGTGCACACGGCTCACTACGACGTGTTGATAAAATCCCTTTCGCGCCTGCAGAAACGACTGCAATTCCTCAAGCCCGCTTTCCAAAATGACTTCAATCGTGTTGGGTACAATTTTGTAGACGTCGTCCCATTTTTCCTGAGGAAACAACAAAGGATAGAAACTAATATTAAGGTCCATCTTGCTCAGCTCGAAGAGCAGGTTTGAACAACGAGGGTAGCCAGCCCCGAGGCTAGGGTAGGGAACGCGGTCATCAATCACGAGTATGTTAGGAAAATTGTTCCGGGTACGCGCACGGAGGACGTTACTACCATCATTCGCGAACCGCTGAGCTAGGAAGTCGGCATGTTTGGCGCAGAGCACTTGTTGATGCTCTGCTTGGAGTTTCTTCGCGCACTGCATTCCGCCGGAGCTGGCGAATTCATAGTGAGTGATTTGAGAGGTAGGAACATAGACGATGCGCAGGCCTTGTTTCTGCAAACGAATACAGAAGTCAGACTCTTCATAGTAGGCGGGCGCATAGTCGAGATCGAATCCTCCTAGGGCTTTGAAGCTGCTTTTTCTAAAGAGCAGAAAAGCGCCGGAGCAGTAGTCAACATCTCGCTGAAACATAAATTCATAGCTGTACGTTGGCTTGCCGCGTCCGTAGCCAAGGCAGGCTCCATCGCTGAAGATAATACTTCCGGCCTCTTGTGTGCTGTCATCGAGCAATTTGATCTTGGCGCCTACGGCGCCAATGGATTCGTCTGACTCAATTACTTGCAGCGCATTAGACAAGGTGCTTTCTTCTATAAGAGCATCATTATTTAGAAGAAGGATGTACTCGCCTTTCGCCACTTCTGCCGCTTGATTCACTGCCTTTACGAAGCCAAGATTGTCTACGTTACGAATAATTGTGGCGTTCTCTATCTTGTCTAGAAGCGCAGCGGTTTCATCTGTGGAGTCGTTATCTATTATGATTAACTCGTAACTCACGTCCGCGAATTCCAGCAACGATTGTAAGCAGAGAAAGCTGAGGCGTGCCTGTTGGTAGAACACAAGTACGATAGAAAGTTGCGGCTTCTCAGCTTCTGGGAACTTTAGCTGTTCGGGCGATAGCAAAAACTTATCTAACGCAGCCTTGGCCGAGCTATCGAGATTTTGTTTTTCAAGAAGCTGCCCTTCTACTTGTGGTGTGTCTTGCTCGGAATTCTCAACGGCGGGTGGCTCGTTCACTGCTTCTTGCTTCCTGCTGCCAGGCGCGATCGCATTCTTCAGCAAGCGCAGAGGGTAGGTCATCCGCCAGAAAATGGAGTTCTCGATGAGTTCATGCGCGTGTTGTAGCCGCTCTGCATGCGCCTCAAGGTTCTTGTAATCGTTCTGTAAATTGCGGAAATAGTCCTGTGTTTCTGATAGCGCTGCTGCCGTCGAATACATATTACGCAACTCTTTCGAGCTTGATCGAGATGCATTATCTTGCAGGTACAACCTGTCGGCTGCCTGCTTGGCTATCTCAGCTACGGGAGTCGACGCCTTCTCATTCAGCAGCGCAGCATCTTGGATGAGATCGGGAATGCCAGACGAGAAGCTATGATTGATAAGTCGCATGCGCCAACGGTATTGCATGAAGGCATGTTCTTTTAGTGCGCGCTTGCGATTGGCGGGCAGTTCGTCACTCTGCCTTGAAACGGACTCGTGATGAGTCAATACAACCCCTGGGTGGCTGAGTACCGCCAGCCCCTTGTCGCCAAGACGCAGACAGAGGTCGACATCATTAAATGCGACCGTTAGTTGGTCTTCATTGAATCCACCCATGCGTAAAAACTGAGACTTACGCATAACCAGACAGGCAGCGGTTACCGCGTCGACCGCGTAGGGTAGGGTTATCCCTTTTGCTGCGAGAAAATCGTTGTTCTCACCGACAGCAATATGCTGCGCGATGGTATTTTCGTCTAGTGCGATACCGGCATGTTGAATGGATGAGTCGGGATATAATAGGGTACAGCCAACCGCCCCAACATCGTCTAGTTTTGCTACGGCTAGAAGTTTGTTGAGCCACTGCGGGTCTTTGATTTCAATATCGTTATTGAGGAAGCAGACATAGTCACTTTGGCATTGTACCGCGGCAAAGTTGTTTATAGCAGAGAAATTGAATGCGTCGTTCCAGGTTATCACCTGTATATTAGGTATAAGACCTAAAGATTGCAGATACTGTATTGTTTCAGTTTCAACGCTTTCGTTGTCGACTATTATTATTTCGATCGATTCAATGCCATCGCTCGCGAGTACACTTTCAACGCAAGGTTTTAGAAAATTGAGCTTGTCCTTGGTTGGTATAATGAGAGAGCAAATCGGGAGTGCAGACGACTGATCGCTTTGTGCTGTGGGTTCCATGTCTATTTGTCCGATGCCGAACTGTCGCTTTCGGAATTCTTGTCCGCCGTAAGTGTACGGCCGACTCGGCGAATAGGGCCCATTAACTTCCAGCTCGCCGAGTCGTAGATTGTGTTCAATCTCAGTTCTAGTTCACTGACATGCTGAGCCTGGCGTTCACTATGTAATTGCAGTTGCTCCAGTTGCGAGACGCTATTTAGTATCTGCAGATCGAGTTCATTTATTTGCAGATCGAGTTCATTTATTTGTATGTCGCGTTCGTTCATCTTTGTGTCGCGCTTTTCGATCCCATGCTGCAATTCTGCATTCCTTTGCAGCTCTCTGTGAATCTGTGCATCTTGTTCGCAGAGGAGTACCGATTGATCGAGTTGGCCTATTAGCGAGTTCACTCTTTCGCCAGTCCACTTCGGCAGCCACTTCTCGAAAATGGCAGCCCTACCCTTACCGAGAAGATTATCTGCCTGATAACGCAGACGAACATCCTCGACGGCGGTATCGGAGTCACCGCCCTCTCTGTAGTAAGCTGTGATCGAGTCAATATGCTGGAAGTCGGTATGCTGGCTGAGTTGCAACCAAAAATCCCAATCTTCATAAATGTCGAAGGCCTCGTCGAAACGGCAGCCGTGCTCGAGTAGCGAGGCATCGAATAGGATCGCGTGAATTGGAATATAGTTGTCTCGCATCAACAGTATTGGATCGAATGCTTCTCTGAATACATAGTCCAGGGAATCGCCTGTCGCATTAGTCTTCTGCGTACTACTGTAGGCGGCCGCTGTATCGTCACTATTTTCCAACACACTAACTAACTGACTGACATGATTTGGGTCAATCCAGTCGTCGTCATCCAAGAATTGAATATATTTGCCGTGGGCTGCTTTCAAGCCAGCATTTGCAGCCGCTGAGCGACTCAGGGCTGAGCCGGTAGTTACCAACACAAGCGGTCGGTCGCCGCTTGCGGTCGAGTCTAGAGAATTGTTGCCAATAGCATCGACCAGAACGATTTCGATATTGGGATAGTCTTGAGATGCGATGGACTGAAGTGCCTGCTGTAATACAGGGCGATCCAGTGTTCGGCAGATAATTGAAACCTGATTTTTGTTTTCAGCTGGGCTTATCGTAGACATCTAGGCAACCTTTTCTCAAGCCCTGCGACAGATCTTAGAAATCTACTGTGCGCTGTCGGGTTGCTGATTTTCGAGTACGGCACCGACTACGTGGCCAATAAAATCCAGAAACAGAGTGTCCAGGTTTACATTGAAGTAGTTGTCCGCTTGATTCCCGAATGCAATCAGCGCCAATACGTCGCCGTTGCTTATTACGGGACAAAGAGCAGTGGACTTGATGCTATTACCCTGTACGGGGAATAGGTACTGAGTTTGTTCTTCGCTTATAGCGCCGCAATGAGTTCGCTTAAGGCGGAACACATCGACGAATTGCTTCTTAAGAATGTCTTTCGATTCGGTTCTTACAGATTCTGCAACCTTCAGGCCTTTCCTATCTACGAGGATGACTTCGCAGGAATCGATATTGGTATGATTTGATAACTGATCCTGGGCTACGTCTGCAATTTCAGTAATATCCTTCGCGCGGAGCAGGGCTAGGACAAGGTTGCGTGTCGTATCAAAGAGTTGATCGTTGTTGCGGGCATTCTCAAGCAGGTTATTGAGCTTCTGTCTCGCGTCGACCCCTCTGTCTCTCAAAATAGTAACTTGTCGTTCTAATAAAGAGCTGTCTCTTATACACATCTCCGAGCCCACGAGACCGAGGCTGATCTC
>CAJXQP010000123.1 GCA_913058275.1 uncultured Gammaproteobacteria bacterium
ACGAGATCAGCCTCGGTCTCGTGGGCTCGGAGATGTGTATAAGAGACAGGAAACCATCGATGCTTTGCACGTTTGGAGATATCCCCAAAAGGAAGAAACTACCAACCAGTATTACAGCAATACTAACCAGATAGGGAAGCTTTGCTATTTCTCTATCTGGGCTGACAAGCCCCGCCCATTCCCAAGCAGCAACAAGGATTACGCCAGCAACGAAGAGTGAGAAATAAAAGGAAGACAATAGAGTAGTAGCGGCAATTAATGCCACCAGAAGTAATACAGCAGTTATGACTCGTTGCTTTAACACATTAGTCACCGACTATTCCTGTCCATCATGACCACCGTAGCGACGCTGACGCTTCGCAAAGTCATCAAGCGCTAGCTGAAACTGCGCATCGTCGAAGTCTGGCCAATAGCAGTCGGTAAAATAGAGTTCTGTATAGGCTAACTGCCACAACAGGAAATTACTAATACGGTGTTCGCCACCGGTACGAATACATAGATCCGGATCCGGGTAGTCGCTAGTACTGGTGTGCTGGCATACCAAATCCGCATCGATTGAGTCTGCCGACAATTCGCCAGAGGTCACCTTGTCGACTATGTTTGTCATGGCGTTTGCGATATCCCAACGCCCACCGTAGTCTGCCGCGACAATCACAGTCATACCGGTATTACCACGCGTCAATTCTTCCACATCGCGCATGTTTTTCTGCAATTTCTGCGAGAAGCTGCTGCGATTCCCGATGAACTGTAGACGCACGTTTCTCTTGTGGAGCTGATTGATTTCTTTGCGTTTTAGAACTGTTAGAAACAGCGCCATCAACCCCTGCACTTCTTTCCGCGGACGCAGCCAGTTCTCTCTACTGAAGGCAAATAGGGTGAGGTATTTGATGTCTCGAGTCAGACAGGAGTTGACGACCTCTCGTGCCACATCAGCACCGTGACGGTGACCAGATTTCGCAGGTAGGTCATGAGATTTGGCCCAGCGATTATTTCCATCCATAACGATGGCAATATGCTGAGGAAGTTCTGGTTTACTAACAGGTGTCATTAACAGTTACCACATCCCTGACGACCTGAATAGTGTATTGAGCAAGCTGATTGAAGCAATTGCAGTCTCAGAAGGATAGTAAATCGGCTTCTTTAGCCTGAAATGAAGACTCAATAGTCGCAATGTGCTTGTCGGTAATCTTCTGCACTTGATCTTCAGCTCTGCGCTGTTCATCTTCACTAATTTCTTTTTCTTTTTCTAGCTCTTTAAAATCAGAGTTCGCATCTCGCCGAATATTTCGAATCGCGATTCGCGCATTCTCTGCTTCAGCCTTGGCTTGCTTCGTATATTGTTTTCGCGTCTCTTCAGTTAGAGGTGGCATAGGTACACGAATAGTGTCGCCATTATTCGAAGGGTTCAACCCTAAATCAGATTTCATGATGGCTTTCTCTATCTCGCCGATCATTGGCTTTTCCCAGGGAGAGATGATCAGAGATCGACCCTCTTCTACTGTGACATTAGCCAGTTGGCTCAAAGGAGTATCTGAGCCGTAGTAGGGAACTTGTACACTATCCAAAATATCAGGATGTGCCCTTCCCGTTCGAATCTTCTTAAAGGCTCCCTCTAACGAGGCGATGCTCTTCTGCATCCTCTCGTCTGCGTCGACTATAATTTCATCGATCATTGTCTGGCTCCTTGTTCTAAACTCTAGCTGTGCGCTCCAGGCGCAGAGTATTCATCAATCTCATTCAAGCTCTCAACTACTCAATGTGAGTGCCGTCGGACTTGCCCATAACATTGTTTAACAAGGCGCCGGGGGTGTTCATATTAAAAACTTTGATTGGCACTTTATGATCACGGCTTAAACAGATTGCCGTCAAGTCCATGACACCGAGTTTCTTTTCAATTACTTCATCGTAACTCAAATTGTCGTACTTAACCGCGCTCGAATCCAATTCCGGGTCGGAGGAATAAACACCGTCCACCTTCGTGGCTTTCAAGATTAAATCCGCATCGATTTCAATTCCACGTAGGCAAGCAGCGGTATCGGTAGTGAAGAATGGATTGCCGGTTCCTGCAGAGAATATAACGACATCGCCCGCGTCTAGGTGTCGAATAGCCGTACGCCGATCGTAGTGTTCTACGACACCGCTCATGGGAATGGCCGACATGACACGAGTGGGAATACTCGCTCGTTCAAGAGCGTCGCGCATCGCGAGCGCGTTCATCACAGTAGCCAGCATGCCCATGTGATCACCGGTTACACGCTCCATGCCCGAGGCGTGCAAAGCAGCACCTCGAAATAGATTACCACCACCAATGACTAAGCCTATCTCCACTCCCAGCCCCACCAGTTGGCCTATTTCTACAGCCATTCGATCGAGCACTTTAGGGTCTATGCCAAAATCGCCATCACCGGTGAGTGCCTCTCCGCTTAGCTTTAACAAAATACGGTTGTACTTGCGTTCCTTATTTGGCATTTTCATTGGAGTCCCCGATATTACGCTCTTAGGAGCCTTTAACTTGAGCCGCAACTTCATCGGCAAAGTCTATCTCTTCTTTTTCGATGCCCTCGCCCACTTCGAAACGGACGAACTGAACCACGCTAGCATCGGCATCCTTAAGTAATTTACCGACAGTAACATCAGGGTCTTTAACAAAAGGCTGCTCTAGCAAGCTTACTTCAGCGACGAATTTTCGTAATCTACCGCTGATCATTTTCTCGATGATTTCTTCCGGCTTGCCACTCTCGCGTGCTTGCGCGGAATAGATCTCAGTCTCTTTCGCTATTTCTTCCTCAGGCACATCTTCAGCATTGACTACTAATGGATTTACAGCAGCTATATGCATGGCAACATCACGAGCCAGCGCTTCATCACCACCGGTGACCGAAATCAGAACCGCGATTCTATTATTGCTGTGCACGTAACTCTCAACGATGCCCGCATTCCCATCGGTAAATTGTAAACGCTCCACACGACGAACATTACAATTTTCGCCTATTTTCTGGACCATAGCAGTCCGCGTATCTTCCAAGCCCGCGTCTAGCAGCGCAGTAACATCGGCTTCACTGTTCGAATAAGCAAGCTCCAACGCCTGTTGTGCAAAATCGAGGAAGTTAGCGTCTCTAGCGGCGAAGTCAGTTTCTGAATTGACCTCAATAATGACACCATAGTTGCCATCCTCAGCAATCTTAGTCAGCACGACTCCCTCGGCAGCAACACGACTTGCTTTCTTAGCAGCTTTGACACCACTCGCCTTTCGCAAATCATCAATGGCCTTATCCATGTCGCCTTCGGCTTTTGTCAATGCTCTCTTACAATCCATCATGCCCAAGCCGGTTCTTTCACGTAACTCTTTAACCATGCCCGCTGTAATATTTGCCATCTCTTAATGCCTCTTTCTAATCATCTTGAAGAGCACGCTCTTCTATTAAATCGCCTGTAAAAAAGGGGGCTATCCGCCCCCTTTATTCAACTCTATCCTTACCACTAAGCAGGAAATTCTGTTAGCAGTAAAGCCTTCTATTAAGAGTCTTCCTCTGCAGCCTTTTTCTTGGCTGGAGCTTTCTTCTTAACAGCCGCCTTCTTCTTAGCTGGCGCTTTCTTCTTAACAGCTGCCTTCTTGGCTGGCGCCGCTTCAGCTAATACCTCATTAGAAGCTTCTTCAGCAGGCGCAGCTTCAACTTCCGCTACTACTTCTGCAGGAGCTTCTTCAGCAGGCGCAGCTTCAGCTTCGATTGCCGCCTCAACAGCAGGGGCTGCTTCTGTTTCTGCAGTTGCTTCAACTGGCGCATCATCTTCTATCTCGATAAATTCGCTAGATCCGCCTGCAGGACCATTTTTCTCACGCCCTTCAACACATGCATCGGCGATTGCTTCTACATATAACTGAATTGCACGTATCGCATCATCGTTACCTGGAATTACTGTAGTGACGCCGTCAGGATTGCTATTGGTATCAACAATGCCGATAACGGGGATCTTCAGATTATTCGCTTCAGTAACAGCGATGCGTTCGTGATCTACATCGACTACGAATATTGCGTCAGGCAAACCACCCATATCCTTGATACCACCGATACTGCGCTCAAGTTTTTCCTTGGCGCGAGTTCGCATAAGGGCTTCTTTCTTGCTCAGACGGGCCAACGTGCCATCAGTTTCTTGCAGCTCAAGATCTTTCAGTTTCTTGATGGAGCCGCGAATCGTCTTGTAGTTCGTCAACATACCACCGAGCCAGCGATGATTTACATACGGCATTCCTGCGCGCTCTGCTTCCTGCTTAATGATTTTTCCAGCTGCTCGCTTCGTGCCAACGAAAAGAATTTTTCTTTTCTTTTCAGCAAGATAGGATACTTCTTCGAGTGCGGAATTGAGCGCGGGAACAGTGTGCTCGAGGTTGATGATGTGAATTTTATTTCTAGAGCCAAATATATATGGATCCATTTTTGGATTCCAATAGCGACACTGGTGCCCAAAATGTACTCCTGCGCGGAGCATATCTTTCATACTTACAGTCATGTTGTTTCCTTCGGTTTGGGTTAGGCCTCCATACACCCCATGGCTCAACCAATCTGAAATACAGCTACAGAGAGGCACCCAGAACTCATGTGACGGCGTATGTGCGACGTTAAATTTCAGTTAATTTAGCCTTCAAGACCGCTTACCCCCACCAGACTCATACGAGAGTTAGAGGCAGCAACCATGAAAACGCGCCGCTTTATACCACAATAGCGCTGCTACTGAAAGAAAATATCGCATCCCCAGTAATTGGCAGATGCTCTCAATGGCCCATGCCAAGCCGGTTTCATCCGCACTCGAAAGCCGGAATCCCCTGTTACAAAGGTGGCTGCTGCATTACAATACACAGCTTTTGCCGCTAGCGGTATTGCGAGCAATAACTGGGGAAGCAACTGGCACTTCGATGACGATTCATATTAAAACAGCCGACGACATTGTAAAAATGCGAATAGCCGGAAAACTGGCTTCCGAAGTCTTGGAAATGATTGGCCCTCACGTTCAGCCTGGAGTTAGCACTGGCGAGCTGGATAAAATCTGTCACAACTACATCGTCGATGTGCAAAAGGCCATCCCTGCCCCACTGAATTACAATGGCTTTCCTAAATCCATCTGCACCTCGGTAAACCACGTTATCTGCCACGGTATTCCCAGCGATGGCAAAATCCTGAAGGCTGGCGACACCATAAACATCGATGTCACCGTCATAAAAGATGGCTTCCATGGCGACACCAGCAAAATGTTCTGCGTCGGCGAAGTGCCCGAACACGCGAAGCGACTCATCAAGATCACGCAGGAATGCCTGTACAAGGCAATCGACATCGTCAAACCTGGCGTTACACTCGGCGATATAGGCCACATCATTCAGCAGCATGGTGAAGCCCATAATTATTCGATAGTGAGGGAATATTGCGGCCATGGCATCGGGCGCATTTTTCACGAAGAGCCTCAGGTACTTCATTTCGGCAGGCCTAACAGCGGAACAACTCTCGTTGAAGGGATGACATTCACCATCGAGCCCATGTTAAATGCCGGTAGCCGCTACACTAAGCTATCCAAAAAAGACGGCTGGACGGTGACCACTAAAGATCGAAGATTGTCGGCACAGTGGGAACATACAATGGCAGTCAACAATGATGGCTGTGAGGTCTTTACTCGACGCTCCGACGAATCATTTTGAATCCAGATACGCTCGCGCTAGATGAAGAATACGGCGATGATGGTTTCGAGCTGGGCGCCATGCTGCTCGATATCACAGCTCTGCAAGCAAAACTCAGTAGCGCTAGCAATCTAGTCCAGCCACTTAAACAGGCCATAAAGACAGCTAACAACATCCTGAATGAACGCTACAAAGCAAATCTCAGCATCACCGAGATAGTATCCGGTCGCGCCTGGGTAATAGATCAAATACTTAAGCTCGCCTGGCAGGCTCAACCATGGCCGATTGATAAAGACATCTCACTAGTCGCCGTCGGCGGTTATGGCCGCGGCGAACTACTCCCCCATTCCGATATCGATTTATTGATTCTCACTCGCAAGGATAATGCCAGCCGTTATAAGAGCTGTATTAGCTCGTTCTGTACCCTGCTGTGGGATATCGGTCTCGAAATTGGCCAGAGCGTTCGCTCCATCAAGCAGTGCAAGGGCGAAGCTGTCAATGACATAACCGTGGCCACCGCGCTGATGGAATCACGCACGATCTATGGCCCTGCAGAATTGCAGAGAGAAATGTACGCCCTGACCACCGGGAAGCGTGTCTGGCCGATCAAACAATTTTTGCGCGCAAAGTGGGACGAGCAGAACGCACGGCACGAGAAATACCATGATATCGACTATGCACTAGAGCCCAATGTTAAAACCTCACCCGGCGGCCTTCGAGACATTCAGACTATCGCATGGGTAGCGAAGCGGCATTTTGGTGCCAGTTCGTTTCAGGATCTAGTCGATGCTGGCTTCCTCAAAGAATCTGAGATGACGATGCTCAACAAAGGGCAGCAGTTCCTTTGGAAGCTCCGCTATGGCCTGCACTTTCTTGAGGGTCGGCGCGAGGATCGCTTATTGTTCGATAAGCAGAGAGAACTCGCGAAACTTTTCGGCTACAGGGATGACGATAAGAGCATTGGTGTCGAGAAGCTGATGAAGCAGTATTACCGTGCAGTTGCGAATATGCGAGCGCTCAACGATGTGCTGCTACAGCACTTCGACGAGGCGATACTTCGCGAGGGCGAGCGCGCAAAGATTGAAAGAATAAACAACCGCTTTCAGATTCGGAATGACTACATCGAGGCAATAAGCCCAGATGTCTTCAAGCTCTACCCCTCGGCGCTTATAGAAATTTTCGTGTTGATGGCACAAAACCCAAAGATCCAAGCGATTCGCGCGTCGACAGTTCGCCTGCTGCGCGACAATAGACGCCTCATCGACGAAGAATATAGACACGATATTCGTAACGTCACTTTATTCATGGAACTCATTCGTTCTCCGCACAAGATGACTTTGCAGATCCGAAGAATGGCTCGCTATGGAATTCTTGGCAGGTATCTACCAGAATTTGAGCAGATAACGGGGCAAATGCAACACGACCTTTTCCATATCTACACTGTCGATGCCCACACACTGCAAGTAGTCGAGAATATGCGACGGTTCAGGCTACCCGATGCCACTGAAAAATATCCGATAGCAGCACATATACATAAGAATCTCCCCAAAGTGGAATTGCTGTATATCGCAGGCCTGTATCACGACATCGCTAAGGGTCGTGGCGGTGATCACTCTGCACTAGGCATGATCGATGCCGAAGATTTCTGTGTGCGACATCGACTCAGTGCATGGGACACCAAGTTGGTCGTATGGTTAGTCAGCAAGCACTTGTTCATGTCGATGACAGCTCAGCGCAGAGACATCAACGACCCTGAGGTAATT
Organism: uncultured Gammaproteobacteria bacterium; assembly: GCA_913058275.1. Taxonomy (GTDB): domain Bacteria; phylum Pseudomonadota; class Gammaproteobacteria; order Pseudomonadales; family Pseudohongiellaceae; genus UBA9145. The sequence goes on from CAJXQP010000123.1 coordinate 7,429, forward strand.
CATGAATTTGCCACACTGATGGGCGACAAGTTACATCTCGACTATTTGTATGCGATGACAGTGGCTGACATTAGCGCAACCAATCCTGAATTATGGAATAGCTGGCGTGCGAGCCTGATGAAGCAGTTGTATTTGAATACTAAGCGCGCGTTGCGACTCGGGCTCGAGAACCCACGCAACAGAGAAGAGCGCATTAGTGACAAGAAGGAAACCGCTCTGTACAAGCTGGCTGAACACGGCATAGAAGAAAAGCGAATTCAGCAAATTTGGGCCAATGCCAACGACGAATATTTCTTGCGCGAGTCAGCGGCAAATATCGTTTGGCATACAGAAGCCATTGCGTCGTTTTCCGAGTCGGGATCTCTAGTGGCAACCGACTGTTTGATTCAAAACGCGCTCGAAGGCGCCACACAGATATTTATCTACACGAAGAATAGTAACTATCTCTTCGCCAAAACTGCAGCAGCATTCGAAAAATTGAACCTAAATATTCAAGGCGCGCGAATCTTTACGTCGGACAACGACTATTGCATGGACACCTACACGGTGCTCGAAGCTTCGGGAAAGCCGGTGGGCGACAATCCGAAGCGCCTCGCTGAAATAGAAAAAGTGGTCGCGAAATATCTCAATTCGGATATGGAGACTATCTCGCCTTTGCAGATTCGCCGTACTCGTAAAGACAAATATTTTAGTCACACAGTCGAAATCAATTGGCTCAACTCACCGAACAGGGATTATTCCACGGTCGAGATTAACTGCCCTGACCAATCGGGAATTCTCGCTGTCTCTTATACACATCTGACGCTGCCGACGAAAGA
>CAJXQP010000124.1 GCA_913058275.1 uncultured Gammaproteobacteria bacterium
GCGTCAGATGTGTATAAGAGACAGGCCCTGATGTATTATCGTCGTGATAACGATAGGCACCTCGACATCGGGGTTTAGCTCGGCGGGAATTGCGAGATAGGAAACGAATCCAGTAATCATGATAGCGACGAACACACTTAGCGTGGTTCGTGATCGTGATACGGCGGCATCAATATAGTTCTTCATGAAGTGAGCTCTCTTCAATACTGCAAATTATTGGTAGGACTAGCGAGACCAGTCGAAATTACTTTCTACTTGCTGTCCGGGAAAGACAATTTCCTGACCCAGAGTAATGAGGTTGACAGTACCGTTTAGGCCAGTAACCCAAACGCCTGGATTCATCGCGCTGGTGTTGTCCCCGACGATTTCAACATTGTTAAACTCGACCATATTGGTCGCGCCGATAGTCTTAACGCCGATTAGACCGCTGTCGTCCAATGTGAGAGAGGAGGAGGGGATCAGATGTGCTTGAATGTCTGCCGAATCGACTAAAATTTCGGCTGTAATACCTTGGCGAATATTTTCAAAAGAAGAATCAACCTCTACTTCTATGCGGTAACTTCTGGACACGTTATCAGCCGCACGTGCGAGGTAGTTCACGGTGCCAGCTATGCGCTGTCCGGTGAGTAGTTCGGAGGCTACACGGGCGCCGACACTGAGGCTGCCTATATCTTGCTCTGGAACCAACCCGACTAATAACATCGGGCTATCGTCTAATACAGAAGCGCAAACAGTTCCTGCATTTAGTAAGTCGCCTAGTTCGACGATGCGTGTTTCCACGACTCCGTCGAAGGGTGCGACGATCTTAGTTCTTTGTAGCGCCAATTCTGCGCGTGCTACTCCCGCTTTAGACGATTGTAGTGCTGCCTTGAGTTGGGCAACGATCACATCAGATTGCAGTCCTCTGTCTTGTAAGTCTAGGGAGGCTGAATATTCAAATTCCGCCTGCTCTAGTCGGCTTTGGGCCTCCAAAAGGTTTGAGGCGCGGTCATCCACCGCTATTTCACACAGGAGATCGCCTTCGCTGACCCTCGCTCCACGCATTACAGGTTCGCTCACAATTCGGCCAGACTGCTCAGCTCGTACCTCTACGTGACGAAATGCCTGCGTGCGTCCCCGTACGCGAACCTTCTTGCCGTAGGTCTGCTGATCAATTCTGGCGGCACGTACGATGTAATCACTAGGATTCTCTCCTGGCGACACACCCTCGGGCACAGCTACGATAGTGCTGGCAGTAGACGCATTACTCTCATCTGACTCTTCAGCGCTTTGTGGAATAACCATCCATAACACTACGGCAATCAATATTCCTGCTGATACGACATGTTGATTCTTCACTACAATCTCCGGCATTAAGACTATGGGTTCTGACACTTTCACTTTTCAAGCCGTTCACTCACATTGTCTTAGAAATAGGCGTAATAATTGCGCCTATAAGACTGGCTCGCAGTACTCGGTTTTCGGTGGATCTTCCCTGTTATTGAGAGGTCCTAACTAACGCAGCTAAAGGTGCTACTCTTTTGCTTGAAGGTCTAGTACAAAAGTGTTACGTATTGTAACCCTTCAATATGCAATTGCAACGGCTTTGTCCCTTATATACGTGCCTTCGGCGCATTTGCTTGCCTTTCACTATTTGACAGGAATCGTCGTAAATCTATGCTAGTTTCCCCTTTGAAAGGAAATTATCAATTTGAGGGTTAAATGCGTGAAAGATTTAAGCAACAGAGTCGCGATTATCACAGGATCCAGCAGTGGTGTAGGAGCCGCTACGGCTAAGTTATTGGCAACTCATGGCTGCAATGTGGTCATCAACTACAATTCTAACGCTGATGGTGGCAATGCGGTGGCTGCGCAGTGCGAAGCACTGGGAGTTGAGTGTCTGGTTATAGGTGGCAATGTGGCAGAGGATGCTAACTGTCTGGCTATGGCGGCGGCAGCGATTGAGAAGTGGGGGCGTATCGATATTCTCGTCAACAATGCTGGCACTACCAAGTTTGTAGACCACTCGGATTTGCATGGCTTGAGTAGTTATGATTTTCAGCATATCTATGGTGTGAATGTGATTGGCAGTTATCAAATGATTCGCGCCGTGAGCGAGCAGATGCAATCCCAAGAAGAAGGCGGCGCGGTAGTCAATGTCGCCTCGACAGCGGCAGTTACCGGCATCGGCAGTTCGGTGGCCTATGCCGCCTCTAAGGGTGCGCTGGTGACGATGACTCTGTCTTTGGCGAGATCACTGGGGCCTAAATTGCGGATCAATGCTGTGTGCCCAGGCTTCATCGAAGGCGATTGGCTACGCGACGGGCTAGGCGATCAAAAATATGAAGAGCTCATAGCCTTTCATCGTGAAAATTCACCGCTAGGAGTTACAGCGACGCCCGAGACGGTAGCCGATGCTATTGTGCATTTCATCAGTGGGCCTCAGGTAGTAACGGGTGAAACCCTAATAGTTGACGGTGGGCGACACCTGACCATGACGCCTCTGGGACGGAGATAGGTAGAGACGTTTCAGAGTAAGGTTCGCTGTTACTTAGCCACAGGGCGCTTCTGTAGTTTCCGTTGCAGGGTGCGGCGATGCATCTTCAGCTGTCTTGCTGTTTCGGAAATATTGCCATCGTGCTCATTCAGTACCTTCTGGATATGTTCCCATTCCAGCCTGCGCACAGACATAGGTTCGAGGTGGGTCGCCTCTGGATGTGCAGTCGCGTTAGATTTATCTGTGTTCAACAATAGTGCGCTGAGAATTTCATCAGCGTCTGCAGGCTTAGCCAAGTAATTGTCCGCGCCTAGTTTAATTGCCTCAACCGCAGTCGTGATGCTCGCATATCCGGTAAGAATTAGAATGCGGCTAGCTGGATTACTTTGCTTTAGTGGGGCGATTAATCCCAAGGACGTATGGCCGCCAAGATTCAAGTCCAATATGGCGTAGTTATATTGCGTGCTCTTTATCAGTTGTAGAGCCTCTTCTTCGGTAGCAGCGTGTGACACCTCATAGTTGCGATGCAAGAGGGCACGAGTCATCACCCGAGAAAAAACCTCGTCGTCTTCAACTAATAAAATATGTTCCTTGTTCATTTTCCTGTCTCTACAAGAGCTGGCGCAGTGCTACAGCGCGGGTTGGGGAAGGCGGATGATGCTAAGTGCACCGCCTTCTTTCATGTTAAGCATCTCGATAGAACCATCGAGTCGCTCGATCGCAGCATTGGCGAGAAATATACCTAGACCCATGCTCTCTTTTCGTATGGATATAAAGGGTTCGCCAAGCTTCTCCATAACATCTTTGGGAATTCCGGGGCCGTCGTCCTTAATCGAGATTTCGAATTTGAAAGGTGATTCTTTCGTAATGTTAAAGTGCACGACTACATTACTGTGCGCAGCCTTGATAGCGTTCTCGATAATATTGATCACTGCGTGTTTGACACTTAGATTCGAGGTAACAACCGATTCTGACTTGTCGTCGATATGGAATTCGATCGAAGAGGCTGGATGTATGTTCACAATGTAATCTTGAATGTCATCAGCGAAAGTCGCGAGCGATACGTTCTCGATTTCTTCGGGATTGTCTTTGTTGTAATAACGAATAAGTTGCGTTAGAGAGTTTTTACAGCGGGTCACTTGCTGTTTTAGTAGCGATATGTCGCTTTTTATATCGCTAGCTCTAAGCTCTTCGGCATTTAGGTTGTCCAAATCGGTTAGCAACACGGCCATAGTAGAGAGAGGCGTACCCAGAGCGTGCGCTGTACCAGCGGAAAGAGTGCCTATGGCCACCAGCTGCTCATTGCGTAATTCATTCTCGCGCGCTTGTGCGAGATTCAGCTCACGAATTTTTATCGCATTGGCCATGCGCGTGATAAGCACGGAAATGAGAATGGCACTCACCAAGAAGATAACCCACATGCCCACGAGGTGAAGCTGAAAAGTCATGACTTCATTCTCTGGAGACATTGCCATGTCATGGTCGGATGTGAGGTCCAGTAGCAAGAACGAGGTGTAGGTAAGAATGCCCCCTATAGAAAATACGTTCACATAAGTTTGCGGCAGAAGCGTGGCTGTGAGTGCGAGTAATACCAGCAGGTATGAAATAAGCGGATTGCTCGCTCCGCCGGTATTTAGTAGCAGTATGATCAAGAAGAATACGTCTACAAGAATGTGGCTGAACAGCTCGAAGTTGCTAATAAAATTCGACGCAGCAAGGCGCCGATATCCGATCAACACGGAAAGTAGGATCCCGGCAATTAGATAGATGATAAATGCGACCGGGATTTCTAACTGCGAAAAAACCTGTAGGACGATTACGGCTAGCACACTGGCTGCGGTTACGAAGGTGCGTAACAGCAGAAGTCGCTGCAGACCCTGTCTTCCTAGGCTCGCACCGTCGGAAGAAACCGGGATGAGGAAGCTGAGGAATTCGGAAATTTTAGTTTGCGCTTTCATTCTCTTATTCTACCGCAAAGGCTGTCCGGCGGAAGTAATGTGGTTGCAGTAGAGACAATTTGCCGCAGGCTCTGAATGCGGCAGAACTGGGCTATGCAATGGGGTATTGGCGGGTTATATTGCATCGCCACTAGAACAATTAGCCACGAAAATAAGTAAGGCAGCAACCCCGCGAAACGACCATGACCTATAGCTCCAAAGCGACAACACTGAGTTTATTAAGCAGAATACTCGAACTTGAATTCGGCGAGTCTCGATTGCAGCACTATGGTCTTTTTGAAGATTCGCATTCAGCGAGCCAAAACGCCGACACCGTGCTGTTTGATGGTCAGCGCAGGTTTGCAGCCAGCCTTGAAGAATTGATCGAAAAGAACGGCGCGAATGCAGTTGTTCTTATAGTTGGCGATACTCTCCTGCAGCTGGCCAGATCAATGGCTGAAACGGGAAAACCTGTCTACTGGTTTGGATGTGGGGAGTTGTTGAATAGCCAGATCGAAGCATTAGCAAGTTTTCACTATGCGGGTGATGATTTTGTAGCATCGACCAGCCCCGCTGTCGCTGACGTCGTAATTCATGAGGGTTCAATACGTTATCTAGACCAGATGGCGCTGCTCAGTAAGAGTCGATATTTACTCGGTGATTCAGGTCAACTCATACTGTTCAGCGAATTTCTTGTTAATGATTCTCGTATACAGTATTCAGCACTTCCCAACCTTAGTTCCTTTAAGCAGTTTTCCAAGCGACTTGGATTTGAAGAGTTAGAGAGTAGGGACCTGTCGACTAGCGCGTCGCATACCCTGAAATTAGTGAGTCCATTGCTAGAAACACATAGTGCGGCACTTGCCCAAGAAACGGCAGGGGATACTAACCTGCTGGCAGACCTCCATGCAGAATTTACATTGATGCGAGACGAGTTCTCGAGCGGTAGGCGCGGTTTTTATTTGTTCGTGTTACGCCGCGAGTCTAATTCCGCATATGAATGGGCCGATGCGGAATTCGGTGACATTCAATCCTTTAGTCCCTTTGAGGTTGCCGACCTGTTTGAGAAGAGCTTCAACGTCGACTTCGATGAAGAGCTATGGAATTGGAAATATGTTCAGGGTGGCGGTAAGTGTGTGGTCGCGCGCCTGGGCAAGGGCAGCGACATCGTGGCGCACTATGGAGGAGCTCCGCGAAAGATTGCCTATTTTGGCGAGGCATCTTTGGCAATACAGCCCTGCGATGTGATGGTGCATCCAAGTATCCGCAAGCAATACGGTAAGGGTAGCCTGTTCTTCGAGGTGGCGGCTACTTTTCTGGAACGAGAGATTGGAAACACGGTTAATCACTTGCTAGGATTTGGGTTCCCGAACCAGAAGACAATGAATATTTCAAAGCGCCTCGGCTTGTATGAGAAAACCGATGACTTTGTCGAGATTGTTTATCCTGTCTCGGCCACGAGTGAGGAGCAGACGTTGCATCAAGCTACGATCAATGTCTACGATCCGCTGGATGCTGTATCGCGCGGAGAGCTGGATAGCCTTTGGGCCCTTATGAAAGATGACTATAGAGATGGCGTTATCGGAGTTCGAGACGCGGAGTATATTCAGCATCGCTACATAAACCACCCTTTCTCGAAAGCTAAGCAGTATCGCTGTGTAATTATACGCTCAGAAAGTTCGAATCAGGCGCTAGCGTTCGCGGTATTGAAGGAGCACGATGGGGGTAAGTTATTGATGGACTTGATATGCCCGGTTGCGATGATGAAAAAGGTGATTTCTGTTTTAAAACAAGATCTTAGAAAAGAAGAGTGCGGTGCGGTCCTGCGTCTATGGATAACTAGTTCGGGCAAGGAGGAGGTCCTCACCGCTGGCGCGATTGTGAATGAATTAGGTATTGAGATACCCTGTAATAGCTGGAACCCCGGACCCAGCGCAGAGGTTCTTTATGGCGCCTGGTGGCTGACCGCTGGGGATATGGATTTTATCTAGTCAGGCCCGCCTCTGCAGTGAATAGGATTTGTAGCGGAGAGGCTTAAGTAACATATACTGGCCCAACTATTTGAAACCAATTTCAGAAAAATAGAATTGAATAGCTAATAGGAACAATAGCAAACATGAATAGCAAAAATATTTATGAGATCGATCTCGATCAAAATCACGCTAATTTCGCACACTTGACACCTCTCAGTTTTATAGAGCGCTGTTCTAGTGTTTATCCGCGGAAGATTTCGCTAGTTCATGGCGACAAACAATATACCTGGGCTGAGACATACAAACGCTGTTGTCTTCTTGCCTCGGCGCTTCTGAAAATGGGCATAGGCACGGGCGACACAGTCGCGTTCATGGGAGCCAACACACCTGAAACATTCGAGGGGCACTTCGGCGTTCCGATGACTGGGGCGGTACTCAATGCTTTGAATGTGAGGCTAGATGCTAAGGCCATCGCATTTATCCTAGAGCACGCAGAAGCCAAAGTTCTATTTACCGACAGAGAGTACAGCGACACGATAAAGGCGGCGTTGGAACTAGTGCCGCAGGATCTAACGGTCATCGATATAGATGATCCATCTTTCGCCGGAGGAGAATTGTTAGGCTCTGAAGACTATGAGGCTTTCTTAGCGAAGGGCGATGACGAATACAGCTGTTTTCAAATCGAAGACGAGTGGCAGGCAATCTCATTGAATTATACCTCGGGTACCACGGGCGATCCAAAAGGAGTTGTCTTTCACCACCGTGGCGCCTACCTGAACGCAATTTCAAACAATCTGTGTTGGGACATGACGGCGCATCCCATCTACCTATGGACACTACCGATGTTTCACTGTAACGGCTGGTGCTTTCCTTGGGGATTGGCGGCAGCAGCAGGTACCAGCATCTGTCTTCGCCACGTGCGCGATGCAGCTATATTAGATTCTATGAAGACGCACAATGTGTCACATTTTTGTGGCGCTCCTGTCGTGCTGAACACGATTGTCAACGCGGACGATAGCCTTAAAGTGGGTATTAAGAAGGGAATAAAAGCGATGACAGCCGGTGCTGCTCCACCTGCCGCCGTTATCGCAGGTATGGAGAACATGGGGTTCGAAGTTACTCATGTATATGGATTAACTGAGACATATGGCCCCTGTGTGGTCTGTGCGCCGCAGGATGGCTGGGCTGAACTTTCGATTAAAGATAGAGCTGAGCTTCTAGCGAGGCAGGGCGTGAGAGCACCACTGCAGGATCAACTCATGGTCGCTGATCCAGAGACTCTCGAGCCGGTTCCTAAGGACGGCAAAACCATGGGTGAAATATTCATGCGAGGGAACCTCGTCATGAAGGGTTATCTTAAAAATCCGAAAACCACGCAAGCGTCTTTCAAGGGAGGGTGGTTTCATTCAGGCGACCTTGCCGTCTGGGATGAAGATGGTTATGTGCAGATCAAGGATCGTTCCAAAGATATTATTATCTCTGGCGGGGAGAATATATCTTCGCTTGAAATTGAATCAGTGTTATTTAAACACCCAAAGATTTTGGAAGCGGCCGTCGTGGCAAGTAGCGACGAGAAATGGGGCGAAGTGCCTTGCGCCTTTGTATCACTCAAGCCAGGTCAGGAGTTGCCAGTACAAGAGCTGATAGCGTACTGCCGTGAGGAATTGGCGGGTTTTAAGATTCCTAAAAAAGTAGTGTTCGGACCGATCGCTAAGACATCTACAGGAAAGGTGCAGAAATTTCTGTTGCGTGAGACTGCGGAGCAAGCAGGTTATGCACTGAAGTAGTAAGTTTTAAAGCTGTCTCTTATACACATC
>CAJXQP010000125.1 GCA_913058275.1 uncultured Gammaproteobacteria bacterium
TATTCGTCGGCAGCGTCAGATGTGTATAAGAGACAGCATGAAGGTTGCACTGTACATAATGAGAGAGGCAAGGCAAGAATAAGTGAAGGTTCTATTAGTGAAGAAGAGTTTCACATCCATAAGCGGGTGTTTGCTTGATCTAGCCTGCTGAAAGAAAACCCCGATGCCGATGAGTCCAGCTGCTATCAATAAATAACTGCTTGGGCTGGGTAGAAATGAGACCCCGATGCAGACAATGAATATTGCCATGCAATAGATCAGCGCTCCGGTAAAATCGAATGAACCTCGTTCATCTGCTGCCCAGTCGCCTTCTACTTTATATACCCCGATGAAGAACACTAAAATGGCCAGTGGGATCTGTAGAAGGAAGTTCATTCTCCATCCAAACTGATCGACGATGATTCCGCCAAGTAATGGACCGCTGGCTAAGCCGATGTAGATGAATGAAATAACAAGACCGATTACGCGCCCGCGAGTCGCTATTGGAAACACCGAAGACACAATGGCCATCTGCGTAGCGTAGAGCATAGCCGCACCAACGCCTTGTAAGAACCGAGCGCCAAGCAGGCTGACAGCGCCCGTCGCTGCCGCTGCAAGAAGTGATGCAAAGACTACAGACACCGCGCCTATAAGAAATATCTTCTTCCGCCCGAACATGTCGGCGAGGCGACCGAAGACGAGAATAAACATCGCGCTTGCCATTAAAAAGGCAGTGGGTATCCAGCTTACACTAAGAGCTGAAAGCTCGAGGTCAGCTGCAATATGGGGTAGTGCCACATTGACTGACGACAGCATAATGGGCACAGAGAGTGCGTTTAGTAGCACCATGACCAGTACGGATTTTTGTAATGAGGTATAGGAATTGATTGGGAGCATAACCTGTGTAGACTTTTTCTCTAGCACTAGGATACAGCGTCGTGGCCGTCTTGCAATAGTCCTTACGCTACTGGTGGACGAAATTAGGACCATGCGATGAAGTGAAATAAACTGGATTAAATATGCGGAGTGAAAGGTGCATGTCAGCGATAGGTTGTTCGATGCACTGGGGCGCTCCTATGCGTTTGTCATGGACGCAGCTATGGCTCCAGTCCAATTCATTACTATTTTTCATAGATGAGGACACCAAAGTCTACGCTACCCAGTCCTAGATATTGCCCAATAATTCTCATTCAATTCAACAAGGGCAATTAGCAGACGAACAAATTCAATGCTAAATGCCAATAACGCATTCATCACACTCTTGATTTTACCAAAGTCTTGTTCTGACCACCAAACTAAGTAAAGTTAATTGCACCCTACTCCAATTCCCATTCTGAAATCTCTCGTTTTTTCTAGTTACAATTGTTTTTGAAACCAGGGTCTGCATTCCCTAATCGATAGATGAGCACCTGTCGACGCGCGTTTGGTGCATATGATGTCTAAGCAGGGGGACAGGCATTTCCGCCCTATCCAATCAATTGTGATTGTAGATACGAATAGTAGGCATTAGCTGAGATCTAAGTTGTTTAACGCGGTAGTTATATGGGAATGATTTGTTAATGATTCCATTGCTTTTTAAAAAATCAAATTTTCGGATGTGCCATCAACCATTCCACAACTGTAGCGCTGAATGAGTCCGAAAGAGCAGGAATATGAGCGCCATCAGTGATGGTCCATAATTCAGCTGAACCGCCGGCTCTGCAGTTACTATCATAGCGAACAACGATCGAGTCTAGGCCTGGCAAATTACGCTCAAGATCAAGCCGCGCGACCTCAGATCCATAGATGTCGCAACCATTATAACCAGCCCAGCGCTCAACTGTTTCAACAGCACTTGGATAAGTATTCCCTCTAAGTGCGCCCCCTTCATAAGAAATGGCATTATCAGCAGTACCGTGAATATGAAGTATATGAACGGAGTTTGAAGGTGCAGGACCCGCTTTCGTAGCGCCGGCTCCCGTTAAACTTGCGATTGCGGCAATTTTCTGAGAATTTTCAAGGGCTGCTCGATACGCCATGAAGCCACCATTTGAGTGGCCGATTAAATACACGCGATTACCATCAACATTATATTGGGACTTTATTTTGCTAATAATAGTCATTAAGTAATCCACATCGCTTACTTGACTACCCTGAAAATTACAGCATGCATCAGAAGCATTCCAAAACCACGCCTGATTACCTTGAGTTTCTCGCTGACCATTAGGTGCAGCGAACAAGTACCCATAGTTAGTCGCCAGTGCGCTAAATTTCATGTAAGCGTCCTGCTCAATTCCTGAGCTTTTGCCATAGCCATGTAGCAGTAGAACTAGGGGGGCAGGAGTTGAGGCTTCATAGCCCGCAGGAACAGTCAAGGATAATTCTCCTCGCTCTGTGTCAATTGATTGCGCAAAAGCGAAATTAACACTTATCAGTAATATCAGAGACAGGCAGTTGATAAGTATTTTCCCCATGTGCAGTTCCTCTATTGTCTAAATTTATCTAATTTTTAACTATTAAGAAGTCCACTGAAGCTCTCAATCTCAGCACTGAAAGCAAAGTGATAAAAAAGAAAGGGACAGCTCAAGCGTCAATGGAACGGGTGCCTATAGTTTAGTAAAACTATCAGCACTCCTAAAGATTTTTCGCTAGTCTATAAGCGCCTGGTGTACCGCGTCCTCGAAATCTCTCTGGACCGCTGGCACTGGTTGCTGAATCATGATGACTCCAGTGAGTTCTTCCGCCGGGTCACTCCAAGAACGCGTCCCTAACGCACCACCCCAACCAAATGCTCCTTTTGAACGCCGCTCGTTAGATTCCTCAGTAGTGGCCACGGTGTAACCAAACCCTTGCTCACTAACCCCTGGCATGGCATTAAATAAATCTCCCACTTTATTGCTCGCCATCAACTCTATAGTTTGAGGCTTTAACAGCCTATTGCCGAAGAGCTCTCCTCCATTTACCAGCATCTGCTCGAAGCGCAGATAGTCGCCTGCTGTGCTCTTCAGCCCATAGGAAGCCCCGAAATAAGTTGAATGGCTTGTATCATAGATAGCCGAGTTGGGCGGGGTAGCGATATCACTGCCTACTATATCGATAAGACGATCTTGGTACTCTTCAGGCACGTTCCACCATGTGTCATTCATACCGAGCGGCTCGAATATTCGTCGCTTTACGAATTCGTCAAAAGTGAGCCCAGATTCAATTTCAATGATTCGTGCTATTATATCCAGTGCAGTGGCCGGGCTATACCGCCACCGGTCTCCTGGCTGAAAATCTAATATAATGTCGCCATACTTCGGTACGTTCGTGGCAAGCGAAGTTCGTGTATCTAACCACATAATCGCGTCCTCGGAGATAGCGCTACCCAAGCCGCCAGAAGCGATCCCTGATGTATGTGTGAGTATGTCATGCACTGTAATCTCGCGATCGGCAGGCACTAAGCGATGCTCGGGAATATTGGTCGGGGAAACGAAGGGAGGACTGATATCTTCATCAGTGGGATCACGCAGTACCGCAACCTGCATCTCTGCGAATTCAGGAATCCACTTGCTGACTGGATCGCTAGGGTGAATCAATGCTTCCTCTATCAACATCATGGCTGCTACACCGAGTATAGGCTTGGTAGAGCTCATCATTATGAATAGAGCATCTTCCTGCATTGGCTTGCCATCGGGTACATTCATGAGCCCGTGTGTTTCGAGATGAACTATTTTGCCGCGGCGAGCGACGGCGGTAACGGCTCCCTGAATGGTACCTGCGTCGATATGTCCTTGCATAACATCGTTTATGCGATTTAGCTTTTCTGAAGACATGCCGACTTCTTCAGCGTTGCTAGCCCAAGGCAAATCATCTGCAATGCTTGCCGTGCTAGACAAGCAGAAGACTAGAACCACGAGAGGCAGGGAGCGTTTGCTGGTAAAATACTGTCGCATTATCGGAGACCTTTTTCGTTTAATTTGTTTGTTAATTGTGAGCGGACGCACTAATTTAGCTTAGCCTATTATTTTTTCGTCCCAGTAAAAGAGCCCATAGATTGTCCTTGTGCCAAAACAAAACCTTTGACTGTACCATCGTCTTCTAACTCTCCTCGATAAACTATCTCGACACCTATACTCTCATTTGAGATCGCGAATTCAAAATTATCACCTTCATAGGATCCCGCTATCGCCCCAGTTGCCAGTTGCCCGGAGTAGCTTCCGGATATTTTCCCTTCGTCCTCTTGAGTCATGACAATCTCTGCTACTCCACTACCTGCGCCGCCTAGTGTAACGGCGAACGACCAATTGCCACTTACATCAGCTATTGCGAGTTGAGTGAAAAGTGAAAAAGTGAGGGTTAATACCAAGTTGTGGATAATCGTTTTCATATTAATTTTTTTCTCAAGGGTTCAGATGAAATTAAGGATCATTTAATTAGTAATTGAAATGGAGTGATAACCGGAATATGGTTTCCTTTATGCACTTTTCTCAGCATTTTTACGTCGCCTTTACTTGGCAACTTCAACAGGCATTGGCATCAGTCGAGCGATTTTACTGCCTGCTCCGTTCTCAAGAAGAAGGTAAACCTCGCCATCTATACCTGACTCTATGTCACGCACTCTGGCGAAATCGTCCAATAAAATTTCCTGTTCAATAACTCTGTTTCCGTCAAAACTAAAACGGAAGAGTTGCATAGACTTCAATGTGCCCATCAAAATGTCGTTCTTCCATTCTGGGAAAGCATCACCTTGGTAGAAAATAAAACTTGATACGGCAGGAGACGGTGTAAAATCAACAAGAGGCATTTCAATATCTTCAATATCGAAATATTCTAATTCATCCCTACCGTAGTTAACTTCGGTGCCAGAGTAGTTAATGCCAAGGCTGTGTAGCGGCCATCCATAGTTATTGCCAGGCCCAATAATATTGAGTTCATCCCCCCCCCTCGGGCCCATTTCAGTACTCCACAAGTCACCATTGAGCGGATTGATTTCTAAGCCCTGAGGGCTACGATGCCCCCTACTCCAGATACTATCGAGCGCACTGGCATCGCCAACATAAGGATTGTCTTCTGGAATACTTCCATCGAGATTAACGCGGTGTATCTTGCCCCAAGGCAACGCTAGGTCTTGTACGCCCGACATAGTATTAGGGCTTCTCGCGCCTATTGAAAAGAAGAGGTGTCCTTCCTGATCAAACGCTACTCTTCCGCCTGCACCAATATCAGAGCCTATTTGATAACTTTCAAAATCGAATTCAATGATGGTTTCCTGGTCAACCCACTGATCGCCCTCTATGCGGCCCCTAACTACTTTGTTCATGCTTGCTGGGCGTTTAAATTGGCGGCTATAGGTATTACAGTCTTCGCAGCGATCGGAGAAATGCAAATATATCCAGCCATTATCAGCGTATTCAGGATGCAGCACTACTTCAAGCATCCAGCCCACACCCCCACGGGGATTATCATCGTTATGATAAGCCTTTGGTGTGCCTTGAATCATAGTTGACTGTTGGCCATCGGCAGAAATTAATCGGAGCCCTCGCGTTTTTTCCGTAACGAGAAACTGTCTATCTGGGAGAATCGCCATAGAAAAAATAAGCTCTTCAAGCCCATCTACTACTGGCACTGCCGTGAATGAATGTTTTTCGCTGGCAACCACGCCTGCAGGGAATTGGATTGGAGTTAGGGTATTAAATACTCCGTTGGGCATTGAGTCTCTTTGTTCGACGATGAACACTGCCAATGTCCTTATTTGATTCGTGCTGAGGGTCTCCGACCAAGCAGGCATGCCAGACTCAGGAAAACCATCTGCAATACTAATAGCCAATTCTTCAAGTGAATCGCCATGGAGAAGATCCAAGCCAACAAGGGGAACACCGATTGCTTCCCCCTGCAATTCGCTACCATGGCAGACTGCACACTGCTCCGCGTACAGAGCCTCGAAAGTCAAGGCAGGCTCTGTGGCGGCATAAATTTTGTCAGTGCCTATCGAGGTAAGTTCCAGTGAAAGCAGAATGAAAAAAGAGAAGGAAAGCTTTTTGAGCGGAGTAGAGAGTCTGGAAAAATTATGCATAATTATTACCTAAGAAGTGATCGGCTATTTTGGACTAAAAATGCAGGTGCGTTCATTCCGCAAGCTTATCCATTTCGGCTCTTCTGGCCCCGGCTAATATTCCAGGTAAAGAGTAATTACCCTCATGACAAGCGTATTCAAACAGGGCAGTTTCTTTATAATATGAAATTTCTCCACTCCATGGCTGAGTGTAGATCGATGGATCTTCCACCGTAAATTCATAGAAAATCTCATCATCTGACCAACGAGTCAGTCGCTCGGTGACCTTCCCTGTCGGAGATATGTAAGAACCTTGTAGCGGTTTCGTATTGATAGTTTCAATTACCAGCGTATCTCCCTCATACCTGGCGATGGAGTCACCAAACCAAGGCTGAAGGTCCTCATTACTGTACTCGTCAGCAAATGGAATAATGCGCACCTCGTGGCCCATTTCTGACATAAGCACGACATGGTCTTTGGTTTGTACGAATTGATAATTATTGTTGTAGATCCCGTTTTGCATTACCGGGCCTATTATGCCTCCAAAGGCAATGCAACGTTCGCCAACAGGTCTTGCCTCAGGGCCATCAAAGCCACCAATCGATGGCAAGTGAGGTGCTCTGCGAAGTGCACTACCGCCTTCTTTGTAAGGAATCCGGCCGCTAGCAGGTTCGGTAACCCAGGACGTCCGATATTCACCCTTAACCAACCCCATCGTATCCCCATTATCCACCCAAAATGCGTTATGCCCTCGGGCCCCAAAGGCAGCCTGACCCTCCTTGGCTTCGGTTACTGGATTATTCTGCTGCTGCCTATCGAGACTCAACCAAAAAGAACTCTGAGCCATCTCATAAGCTTCCTCGTCGCTTAGTACGAGCCCCTCAATCCCAGGCCTTCTCTCCATCCGAGTTATTGAGCGATTTGTCCAAATGCCTTGCAAGTCAGGCCTGCCGTATTCGGTTCTAGGGGGCTCATAATCCGGAGCCTGTGAGCGCACCTGTGGTGCTACGGCGAATATCACGAGAAAAAGGCCTGTGTGAAGCTTGTTGAGATTAGGCATAAAAAAGTCCCTATTATTGTTCCAGAAATTCGAGCAAAACTCAGCTTCACAACGCATTTTCAGCTACGGAGTGAACGCTACTCATTAATTAGAATCAAACCATAAAATAGGTTATAACACGATAATTCGATTGAAAAATAGATTAGATATAAGAAAGATTGCTCATTTATTAAAATATTTTGAAAATCATGAGGTATATTTGAGTGCCATTCATTAAAATGTGTGGCACATTGAATATTGTTCAAAATCATCAACAGCAGGCCAACCGCATCATGACTGTCGTAGCGATTAAAAATTCTCCGCGCCCCTCAAAGGCACACCGAGTCGACACGATTGTCGAATCGGCACGAAAAGTGTTCTGCTCCTATGGCTTTGAAAATGGATCCATAGGAAATATTGCCAAAGATGCAGGTATAGCTGAGGGAACAATTTATAGTTACTTCGACAGCAAGCGGGCTTTGCTCGATGAAGTTTTACGTCGACATTACTTTGCACTCTTTCACGACATCGAACAAACATTGCCGAGCATCCAAGGTCCCACCAATCGTCTGCGTTATTTAATCCGCCGAACTCTTTTCACGATTTTAGACGATCGCGGTATGTCTCGCTTGCGAAGCCTTTATGCGCGCCAAGCAGATAGTGAACGACCATCACTCGCACAAGATCAAAACCGCAGAATGGCGAGCATGATGGCGATTGAAATTAGAGCAGGTATGAAAGACGGCTCATTCCGCTCGGATACTTCGCCAAACATAACATGCTACATGATTGGTGGTGCGATCGAGTTGACCGAGTTCTCGTATGTCCAAAATGGAAAGGTCGTTAACTTAGACGAAATAGCGGAATCTATTTGGCGGACAATCAGCGGTGGCATTAGCTCAACTGGCGCAGCTACAGAACCATTGATCGGTTTGGTCGAACGATTTGAGAAAGCCGCCGACCGCTTGGACCCGAGATAAAATAAGAAATGTAGAAAGGAAGGTTAGAATTATCTTTTTGATTTATACATTTTCGAAGATAAAACTTGTAGGAATCAATAATGCGAAAAACACCAATCAAGCTTATCCTGTTGACCATTTCTATATTCTGTCTCTTATACACATCTCCGAGCCCACGAGACCGAGGCTGATCTCGT